>NZ_LZKQ01000187.1 GCF_001668675.1 Mycobacterium asiaticum
AGCACCGAGTCGCCGCGGGCAGCCGAACGGATCGTCAACGGTTCGCCGTACTTGATCGGGCTGCGGTATTCGAGCACCGCGCGGTAGGGCTTACTTTCCAATTCCGGTAGTTGGCCCAGTATCTCGTGCACACCGTGCCAGTAGATGGTGTTGTTGACGTGCTCGAAAAGGTCGATGTCGGTGCGGCGCAACGGAAACGGCGTGGTCACCGGGTCGTCGAGCGGCTCGGTGACCTGGGGCCGCCACTTGAGCCGGTGGTTGTCGGTGGTGCTGCCGAATCGTTCGATGCAGTAGTCGGTGAGCCGCGAGGGCGTCAACGTGTCCTTGTTCATGCAGATCCAGAAGCCCTCGGTCTCGATGCGTCCGCCGGCGGAACCCTCGAGCTGCACCCGCATGTTGCACCACCTGCTTGACAGCCCCGCACACCAGCGGCGGAAGGTGATGTCGCTGGGGATCTCGATCGGCTCGATCACGTCGATGACCGTGCGGAGCACGATCCAGTGCGGATGGACCTCGGCCAGGTCCGCGTCGGCCAGGTGCTCGGCCCCGACCTCCTGGATGTAGCGGGCCACTCCGTCCAGGCGCAGCCGGCGGTGCTCGTCGATGTCGGAAGTGGCCAGCCGCCAACCGGTTTGGTACACGTACCCGTCGTCGGGTACCGGGACGAGCGGCGCTGTCAGATCAGGATTGGTGGACACGGCGCTCCTAGCGTGAGACCGCGGCGGCGGCGTTTTGCAGCTGCTCGAGCTGTTCGCTGGCCGTGTCAAGCTTCTTCTGGAACATCGACACCACCCGGTCGCGCACGCGCGGCTTGTGCGACAGCGGCGGCAGCAACTCGGCGAGCAGGTTCAGCCGCGCGGAGCGCAGCCAATCGGTCAGGTCCGGATCGTCGAGCCAGCGCCGGAAGTTCCGCAGGTCGGAGTGGGTCAGCCGCAGCCAGTCCACGTCGCGGTCCGGATGCGGAATCGGCGTGCACAGTTCGTTTTTGGTCTCATCGGAGTCGTAGGCGAACTCGACATGGGCGATGAACGCGGCGCTGAAGACCTGCTGGCACCCCCGCACCGCCTGCAGGGTCATCCGGTCACCGTCGAAAACCGGTGTCGCCGAACACTGCGGCGCGCCGTCCGCGGTGCAGTCGATGTACAGCGCCGACGGCGAGGAGGTGACGGAGCCCTCGTCCAGCACGATGGCGGTGGGTTCGATGCGCTGCACGTGACCCATCCGGATCACGTCCTTGATCCGGCGCAGCTGCTCGAATTCCGGCTGCGACACGGTGGCGCACCGATACATCAGGGGCCGGACCGTGGGGTCGAGGCGCAGCAGGGTGCCTGCCGCTTCGAGCCGGTCGAACAGATCCTCGATCGAGGTGGCGGACTCGATCGCCTCGAGCTGTGCGCCGTAGTTGTCCCGGAACTGCTTGATGAACGACGGCCCCGGTTGCAGGGTGGCCCGGTCCATCAGCCAGGAGTCGCGGGGCTTGATCCAGGTCAGCCGGTCCGGGTCGACGCCGTGCCGCAGCAGCCACAGGCATACGTCCATGCCGGTCTTGCCGGCGCCGACGATCACGTACCGTTCGCGCGCGCCGAACTTCGGCAGCTCGTTCGGGGGGACGCAGTCGATCCCGGGGGCGACGTCGTAGGGGGCGGGCCGCATGGACGGCACGACGGCCCGCAGGTAGGTGGCATCCACGATGCGATGCTTGACGTCGACGTCGTATTCGGCGCCCGCCAGGGTCCGGAACCGGCCGTCGCCGAGGTAATCGCTCATCGGGAAGTACTCGACGCGCCCGGTCGGCAGGAACTGCTGCTGCATGACGGCGTCGAAGTAGGCGCAGATCTCGCCCACGGGGGCAAGCTCATTCAGTCCCTGATTCCAGCCGACGATGTCAATTGTGTTGTTGCCCAGCGGTCTTGAGTTGACGCCGTAGTAGGCGGACGGCTGGTGCAGCCGCACGAACGGGTACGCGGTCGTCCAGTGCCCGCCCGGTTGGTGGGCGCGGTCGACGATCACCACGCGTGCCTCGGATTCGGTGATGACCGTGTCGGCGAACGCCATTCCCATGGCCCCCGCGCCGATCACGAGGTAGTCGGTGTCCAGCTTCTGGACACGGCCGGTCATTGCGTGCACTCCCTCATGGGCGCCACCATAGACGGCTTTACGTCGCCAGCCGTGCCTGACTGCGATTTCAGGGCCAGTATTTCGCCGTGTGGTTCGGTTGGCGGCATCGCCGAGGGGCCCACCGGGTAAGTTTGCCCAGCATGGGAGCCGATCTCACCGTCGCGATTGGCGATGGTGTCGCGGTGCTGACCCTTAACCGGCCGGAGCGGCGCAACGCCTACACCGCGCAGATGGGTGAGCTGCTCAACCGGGCCTACCGGGAGTGCGACGAGGACGAGGCGGTGCGGGCCATCGTCCTGACCGGTGCGGGCGACGCGTTCTGCGCCGGCGCGGATTTCGCCACCGGAACCAATCCCTTCGACACGCCATCCGGCGACGCCTTCACCGCCTCGCCGACCGATCCCGCCGCGTTCGAGCTGCGCACCCCGGTGATCGCGGCGGTCAACGGACACGCCATCGGGATCGGGCTGACCATCGCGCTGCAGGCCGACATCCGTATCATGGCCCGCGATGCGAAATATGCTGTGGCGCAGGTCCGTCGGGGTGTCATCCCGGACTGCATGTCGCACTGGACGCTGCCGCATCTGGTGGGCGGGGCCGTGGCGGCCGATCTGCTGCTGACCGGCCGCACCTTCGACGGTGCGGAGGCCGCGGCGCTGGGCATCGCCACTCGCGCCCTGCCGGCGGATGCGGTGCTGGTTGACGCCATGGCCGTGGCCCGCGACATCGCCGTCAACGTCGCACCCATGTCGGCGGCGCTGAGCAAGCGACTGCTGTGGGACACGATGATCAACGGTTACACGGCGCGCCAGGTCGCCGACCTGGAGACGCAGCTGCATCACCAGGTGATGGGCAGCCCGGACGCCAGCGAAGGCGTCGAGGCGTTCCTGCAACGCAGACCGCCGCGCTGGACCGGGATGGCGGGGGAGTAGAAGCGATGACAAGTTTGCGAAGCCGGGCGATGCCCGCGGTCCTGCGGCTGATGGGCCGGGGCCGCGCGTACGCGAGCGCCGAGACGGCCCGCGCCCACATCGAACAACGGGCCCTGCACCCCCAACTGTTCGCCCCGCCACCGCGGCTGCGCCCGGAGGTGAAGATCGCGCTGGAACGGCGAAACGATTGGCCCATCTACACGGTGCGGCCGCGTAACCATGAGCCCGAACGGGCGGTCTTGTATTTGCACGGTGGCGCGTGGGTGAACGAGATCACCCCTCAGCATTGGCAATTGGCGGCGCGGATGGCGGTCGGCGCCCGAGCCGAAGTGGTCGTCCCGATCTACCCGCTGGTGCCGTCGGCCACCGCGGCCGATGTGCTGCCGACGATCGTCGAGCTGGCGCTGGAGAAGCCCGGCGGCGCCCTGGTCGGGGATTCGGCGGGCGGGCAGATCGCTTTGTCGACGGCGCAGGTGCTGCGCGACGAGCACAACGTGATCGTTCCGAGGACCGTGTTGATCTCGCCCGTGGTGGACCTCTCGCTGGACAACCCGGACATCGCGGCTGTCTCGGACGACCCCTGGCTGGGACGGGACGCGCTGCGGGTGTTCGCCGACCGGTGGCGTGGTGAGTGGCCCGTCGACGAACCGCGGGTGAGCCCGCTGGCGGGCGACCTGGCCGGGCTGGGCCCGTTGACGATCTTCACCGGCACCCGCGACATCCTGAACCCTGATGCCCGGCTGCTGGCCGAAAAGGCCGTTGCCGCAGGCGTGGACGTCGATTTCCGCGAGCAGCCGCAGTTGCTGCACGTCTACCCGTTGATGCCGATCCCGGAAGGCCGGGCCGCGCGCGCAATCATCGTCGAGAGCCTGACCCGATCATGACGGACGACGGCTACTTCGACCTGGGTTCCTATCACCGGCCGGTACGGACGCCCTGCCCGCAGGCGCAGGTGTGGTTCGACCGGGGACTGGTCTGGGCGTACGCGTTCAACCATGAAGAGGCTGTCGCCTGTTTCGAAAGGGCCCTGCAGCTTGATCCGGAGCTGGCCATCGCCCGTTGGGGCATCGCCTACGCGGTCGGGCCCAACTACAACAAGGCGTGGGAGGCGTTCGACCCGGTCGACCGCAAAACATCCCTGGCCCGCGCGCGTGCCGAGCTGACGCTGGCCGCGCAGGGCCGGGTCAGCGAGGTCGAACACGATCTGATCAGCGCGCTGTGGGCCCGGTTCCGCACCGCTGACCCGGAGAACCCCGATGCCCTGGCCGAGGGTGGGGTCGCCTACGCCGACGCGATGACGGTGCTGGCGACGGCCTTTCCCAACGATATCGACGTGCAGGCCCTGGCGGCCGACGCCCTGCTCAACGTCACGGCGTGGGCGCTGTGGGACACCCGCACCGGAGAACCGGCGCCGGGCTCGCGGGTGCTGGACGCCAGACGACTGCTGGAGAAGGCGCTGGCCCGGCCGGCGGGACGCACCCATCCCGGGATCCTGCACCTGTATCTGCACACCATGGAGATGTCCCCGACACCGGAGGACGCGCTGCCGGCGGCGGACCTGTTACGGGGCCTGGTGCCCGATGCCGGTCACCTGCAACACATGCCGAGCCACATCGACGTGCTGTGCGGCGACTACCGCAGCTCGGTGGTGGCCAATCAGGTTGCGGTGCAAGCGGACCGGCGTTTCGTCGCGGAGCGGGGACCGTTCAACTTCTACTCGCTCTACCGTGCGCACGATCTGCACTTCATCGTGTATTCGGCAATGCTGCAAGGACAGTCGGGGGTCGCTTTGCAGGCCGCCGACGAACTCGCCGCCCAGCTGACACCCGAGTTGTTGTCCATCGAATCCCCGCCGATGGCCGACTGGCTGGAAGCGTTCGTGCCGCTGCGCACCCACGTGCTGGTGCGGTTCGGCCGCTGGGACGAGTTGATCGCGCAGCGCCTGCCCGATGACGAGGAGCTGTACTGCACCACCGCCACGACGCTGCATTACGGACGTGGGGTGGCGCTGGCCGCGACCGGCCAGTTGGTGCGGGCGCGTGCCAAGCGTGCCGCGTTCCACGCGGCCTACGACCGCATACCGGAATCCCGCTACCTGTTCAACAACAGCGCCCGAGACATCCTGGCGGTGGGGGCCGCCATGCTGGACGGCGAAATCGCCTACCGCGAACGGCGTTTCGACGAGGCCTTCGCTCATTTAAGGCGCGCCGTCCAGCTCGACGACGCGCTGCCCTACGACGAGCCGTGGGGATGGATGCAGCCGACGCGGCACGCGTACGGGGCGCTGCTGCTCGAGCAGGGCCACGTCGAGGAGGCCGCGGCGGTGTATGCCGCCGACCTGGGCCTGGACCCCACCCTGGCCCGGTGTTGCCAGCACCCGGGCAATGTGTGGAGCCTGCACGGCTACCACGAGTGCCTGCAGCGCCTCGGCCGCAGCGCCGAAGCCGCGATCATCGGGCAACGGCTCACCCTGGCCGCCGCCCGCGCGGACGTGCCGGTCCGTGCGTCCTGCGCGTGCCGGCTCGACGTCGCCGAGTGCTGTGACGGGTGACCGGTGCCCGTCGGTCGGGGTTAGCGCCGCGGAATGGCATCCGCGTACGGGGAGGTGCCCCGGGCATAGGCCCGGCTGCTCACCATGTACACCAAGCCGCAGCCAATGACCATCGCCGACATGAGCAGTACGACGTAATTGTCGTACCACGGTGCCTCAGGGGACCGCGGCCAACAAATGTTCACGATCGCTGCGACGCCGTACACCAACCCGCCGATGTTGACCCACAGTCCCCACCGGCCCAACCGGTATTTTCCGGACGGGTTCCAGCCCTTCATCCTGGCGCGCAGGGCACCCAGCACCACCATTTGGAATCCGAGGTAGACCCCGACGGTGCCAAAGCTGATCAGCTTGGTCAGCGGATGAGCCGACACAATCGAACCGCCGATCAGGGCTGCGGGAATGACGACGGCGGCCAGTAGCGCATAGGGCGGCACATGTCGCTTGTGGTCGAACCGCGCCAACAGTCGAGAGCCCGCGATCATGCCGTCGCGGCCATAGGAGTAGATGAGACGGCTGGCGGCGGCCTGCAGACTCAGCGCGCAGGACACGAACGAGATCAGCACGATACCGAGCACGACTCGGGAGCCGACCGGGCCGAACGCCCTTGCCAATATGGTGTCGATGGGATTGGTGTCCTCGCCACGGATGACCGCGCCGAAGTCGGCCACCGACAAGATCAGGCTGAGGCACACGAATGTCGCTGCGGCACCGCCGATGTAGATGGTGCGGCGCATCGCCTTGGGTATCTGCACGCCGGGGTTGCGAACTTCCTCGGCAACATCACCGCACGCCTCGAAGCCGAAGAACTGGTAGAGAGCGATGAGGCCGGCGGCCAGGAATGCGTAGAGAAAGCTGTGTTGGCCCTGGGCCCCATAGCTGTGGAACAGCGCGCCGAGGCCGTGGTGTCGTTCGGTACACAGCAGCCAGACACCGACCACCACGGCGCCGATGAGTTCCGCCGCGAAACCGAAGATGGCGAAGTAACCCAATATTTTGGTGCCGGTCAGATTGATGAGCGTGGCAATGGCCAAAACAGCTAGCGCACAATAGATCTTGGCCTGCACGGTAGGCGCGAAGCCGAACATGGCAGCGATGTACGGGCCGGCACCGAATGCGGCGTCGGCGATGAGGGCCAGTAGACAGAACATATAGATCCATCCCGTCATCCACGCCCACTTGCGTCCCCACAGTCTCCTGGCCCAGGGGTAGACACCGCCGGCCACCGGGAATTGAGCGACGACTTCACTGAAGACCAGCGCTACCAACAGTTGTCCGGCACCTGCGATCAGCAGGCTCCAGATCATCGGCGGCCCGGCGGTAGCCAGGGCGAACGCAAATACCGTGTAGATGCCTACTACGGGGGAGAGATAGGTGAATCCGAGCGAGAAGTTGGCCCACGGGCTCATGTCCCGCCGGAACTCCGAGTGGAATCCCAGCGCTTCCAATTGAGCCTGGTCCTCGTCATCCTCGGACGGCCCATCAAACGGCTTGTCGCTTTTCAGTTCTGGGCGATGCTGGGTGATTTCATGGGCATGTTGCGTGACATCTCGCGCCAAGTCGGTGTCTGGATCGCTTTCCAATGGCTCTGCGACGGAGCGCATGGGCTTGGCCGTTACCACGAATGAACCTCCACTTTGCCGGTATCTGCAAAACTTGCGTATGTTGTTGGTTCGGCTGGTTGCTGCCGAAAAGGGCTCTGTCAGTTGTGTTTCGACTCCTGGATCAATATGGCTGCGGTCCGCTTCAGGGCATCGCGTTGCTTGGCCACCTCCGCGACGGCTCGTCGGAGCCGGATCAACTCGTCGCGTTCGCTGTCCGCTTCCCCGGCAGCAGAGGCCTGTGCACCTATCTCCGAGGCATCCTCGGGACCACTCATCTCACCTGGCCACGCCGGGATCACTCGGCGCGGCACAACGGATTTAGCGCGAGTCCGGTCACCCCTCGGCGCATTGATGACACCGGTGATCGGACCACCCAGCGGCGCCATACTTCCGATGACCCCAGCGGGTCCAGTTTGCGGTATGGCCTCGCTGCCGCTGGTCGGCAGAGCGGAGGTGGCCAGCCGAATTGCCGGGGCGTTGGCCCAGGACGGCGGTACTGACAATTTGCCCACCGATGCGGCCTCACCCAATCCTGCTGACACCGGCGCATCCCCACCGGCGCGGACCAGGGTGGAACCCAGTCCGTCCGCCTCGGGCACATCGGCCGCCGCGACAGCCGCCGGGGCCGAAAGCGAAGCGGCCAATGGATTGAAACCGACTGCCGCTATCGGCGCGACCGTGAGCAGCACCCCGGAAATTGCGAAATTCACACCGTAGGAGAAGATCCCGACACCCAGCGAATCTTCGCTCATCTGCTCGAACGCCTGAATGGGATAGCTGTTGAAGAAATCCAGCAACAGGTTCGACCCGGGGAAGGAACCGGTTGACAGGGTTTGCAGCAGGTTGGGGACGGCTGCCATTTGGGCGAGGGTGGATTGGGTTGTGCCGGTGGCGGCTTGGGGGAGTGCGGCGGTTTGGGCGGCTGCGCCGGTGGGGTTGGTGGTTGGTGGTGGTTGGGTGAAGGGTGTCAGTGTGGTTGCGGCGGCGGAGGCGCCGGCGTAGCTGTACATGGCGGCGGCGTCTTG
>NZ_LZKQ01000188.1 GCF_001668675.1 Mycobacterium asiaticum
CCCGCCCGCCGCGGCGCCCCCCCCCCCGCCCCCCCCCCCCCCCCCGGGGTGGGGGGGGCGCCCGGGGGCGGCTCGCGGGGAGGAACCCTACGACCGCGGTGGTGTGCCGACCTTTGAATCGGTGCGCGAGAAGATCGAATCGCGCTATGGCACCGCAATCGGCGCCGAGGAACTGGCGGCCGAGACCGAAGAGGGCCGCGCGGTCGAGGAACAATTCGAAGCGCGACAGCGCGCGGCCGCCGAGCGTTTGGCGCAAATCCGGGAGTCGATGCGCACCGATGACTGACACCGTGCCGACTTCTCGGGCGGGCATGCAGTTCGGGCCCTACCAGCTGCGACGACTGCTGGGCCGAGGCGGAATGGGCGAGGTCTACGAGGCCTACGACACCGTCAAGGACCGCACCGTCGCGCTCAAACTCCTGTCCCAGCAATACACTTCGGATGCTGTGTTCCGGCGGCGCATGCAGCGCGAGGCGCATACCGCCGGCCGACTGCAGGAACCGCACATCGTGCCGATCCACGACTTCGGTGAGATCGATGACCAGTTGTTCATCGATATGCGCTTCATCGAGGGTCAAGACCTCAGCGCGGTGCTCGAGCGCAACGGCGCATTGGCGCCGCCGCGCGCCGTCGCCGTCGTCACTCAGGTCGCGGCCGCGCTGGACGCCGCGCACCGCAGCGGGGTGATCCACCGCGACATCAAGCCGGAGAACATCCTGATCACCGGCGACGACTTCGCCTATCTGGTCGACTTCGGCATCGCCGCCGCCGCCACCGACCAGCAACTCACCAAAACCGGAACGGCCGTCGGCAGCTGGCGGTACATGGCGCCGGAACGCTTCTCCGACGGCGAGACGACCTACCGTTGCGACATCTATTCGTTGGCGTGCGTGCTCTACGAATGCCTCACCGGCACACCGCCTTACCAGACGCAGAACCTCAGCGCGCTGATGGCAGCGCATCTGATACAGCCGATACCGCAGCCAAGCCAGGTGCGACGCGAGCTGCCGCAGGCCTTCGACGAGGTCATCGCCCGTGGCATGGCCAAAGATCCGGCTGCCCGCTACTCGAGCGCCGGAGAGTTGGCCCGCGCCGCGGCGCAGGCGCTCAGCGCGCCGGACCAGAACCGCGCGACCACCATCATCGCCCACACCCAACAGGCCGCGCCCCCGGCCAGTGGACCGATACACCGCGCTCCGTCGCCCGGCGTCTGGGTTCCCCCGACCCATCCGGCACCTCCGCCGCAGCCGTGGCCGCCGACGCCCCCGACCTCGCCACCGCCCCGCAAGCGGTGGCCGATCGTGGCCGCGGCGGTCGGAGTGGTCGCACTGCTGGCCGGCGCCGGCATCTGGCTGGCCCTCGACAAGGGCAGCGGCGACCAGCCCAGCGCGGACGACTCCACCACGGTCAGCTCTTCGACCACGACCGCCGTCACCACCACCACAGCGACCCCCACCGTCACTGCCGCGCAACTCGATTCGCTGCTGCTCAGCCCCGAGCAGATCGGCAGCGTCGTCGGCGCCAGCGGCATGGTTGCCGACCCGAACACCACGGAGATGAAAGACCCGGGCCCCAACAACACGCTGTCGGACGACCGGTGCCTCGGAGCGCTCATCGGATACCAAACCCGGACATACAAGAGCAGCGGCTACACCGGCATGCTGGCGCAGCTGGTGCAGCGGCCAAACGTCAACCCGGGTTGGGTCGTGGTCCAGGGCGCCGTGGTCTTCGCCTCGGCCGACCAGGCCCTGGGGTTCGTGACCACCCAGCAGACGCAGTGGCAACAGTGCGGGGGCCGGACCATCAACCAGGTCAACGCCGGCAAGTCGATCGACTGGGCTTTCCGGGAGGTGACCGGCGACCCGCCGAAGATCTCCTTGCAGCGCGAACCCGTAACCGGCCTCAAGGGTGTGACGTGCGAGCACACCCTGCAGGCGGTGTCGAACGTCGTCATCGATGTCAACGTCTGCGCGCCCGGAACCACCGACCAGGCCGGCCAGATCGCCGACACCATGGCAGCAAGGGTGCCCACATGACCAGCCGGATGACCTCTCACAAGACCAGGGACGGGTGCTGAACATGCGCAAGTTCAGCATTGCGGAGCGCCGAAACCGGTTGGCGCGCAGGCACTTTCTGTGCACGCCGGGTTCAGTCACCCGAGTCACCGGTGACCTGGTCGGGCTGCACGCCACCGACCCCGCCACACCGTACCTGTCCCTGTGGGGACGGTGCCGCGGATTCGACATCGCCGATCTGGACCGGCTGCTGTACCAAAAGCGTTCCGCGGTGAAGCATCTGGCGATGCGGCGCACGTTGTGGGTGGTCAACGCCGAGGACCTGGCTTTGGTGCAGTCGGCGGCCAGCGATCGCGTGGCCGAGAATGAGGAACGCCGGCTGATCGGCGACCTGGCCAAGTCCGGAGTGACCGTCGAGGGCGCGAGCTGGCTCGAGCGAGCCAGCGAGGCGGTGGTACGCCACCTCGTCGAGCACGGCCCGGCCAGCAGCACCGAACTGCGGGCCGCGCTGCCCGAGCTGGCCGGCAGCTATGATCCGGCACCCGGAAAGCGCTGGGGCGGTGCGGCTCCCGTCGCCCCGCGGGTGTTGACCGTCCTGTCGGCTCGAGGCCGGATCGTGCGGGGCCCGAATGACGGCGGCTGGACCACGTCACGCCCGCGGTGGAGCGCCGTCCAGGACTGGCTGCCGGCCATGGCTGCGCCGGTACCCGAGGCTGCGGCCCGGGCCGAACTGACCCGACGGTGGCTGAAGACATTCGGCCCGGCCAGCGAGGCGGACATCAGGTGGTGGTTCGGCACCACGCTCACCGCGGTGCGGGCGGCGCTGGCCGCTGTCGGCGCTGTGGAGGTGGACCTGCACGGCGGCCCCGGCTATGCGCTGGCCGACGACCTCGGCGTCGAACCCGAAGCGCCGCCGTGGTGTGCGCTGTTGCCCGGCCTGGATCCCACGACCATGGGCTGGTCGGACCGTGACTGGTATCTGGGAGAGCATCGCGGTCAGGTCTTCGACAGCAACGGCAACGCCGGTCCCACCGCATGGTGGAACGGGCGCGTGGTCGGCGGCTGGTGCCAGGATGACGACGCCCGAGTCCGGTTGCAGCTGCTGGAAGACCCGGGTAGCGATGCGCGCCGAGCGCTACAGCAACGCGCCGACGAACTCACCGCCTGGCTCGGCGGGTCCAGGATCAGCCCCCGTTTCCCCTCGCCGTTGTCCAAGTCGGTGGCGTCGGGTTGATCGCCACGGGGTATGCAGCCGCCATGGATTGGCTGACCACGCACGCTGTGGCGATCGGCGCGGCTCTGCTCGCGGCGCTGGCTGCGGCCGTCGGGATTGTTGTCCGGCAGGCCGCACTGCAGGGTCCCGCTCTCGTCAGGGAAATGTCCGGCGCGGTCATCTCCGCCGTGCTGCGCGACCGGCTGTGGTGGTCGGGTACGGCCGCGGCGGTCTCCGGTTACGTTTTCCAGGCCGTGGCTCTGGCGCACGGATCGCTGCTGCTGGTGCAGCCGCTGCTGGTTTCCTCGCTGTTGTTCGTGCTGCCGCTCAGCGCCTGGCGGTGCGGTAGCCGGGTGAGCGTATCCGAATGGGCTTGGGCGCTGTTGCTGACGGCAGCGCTGGCGGTGTTCGTGCTGGTCGGCCGGCCGCAGGAAGGCGATTACCGGCCCGCGACGCTGACCTGGGCGCTGTCAATCACCGGCGCGGCGCTGGTGGTGGTGCTCTGCGTGCAGGTAGCTCGCCGCACCACCGATCGGGTGCGTGCGATGTCGCTCGGCGGGGCCGTGGCCGTCATGCTCGGAATGATCGCGGTGCTGACCAAAATGTGCACCCACCGCTTCGCGGTCGGCGGCTGGCACGGCCTGTTCAGCCTGCCCGCGCTGTACCTGCTCGTGCTGTTGGCCGTCGGGGTCACGGTGTTGCAGCAGTGGGCTTTTCAGGCGGGAGCCCTGCAGGCGTCGGTACCGGTGATGCTGGTCGGCGAGCCGGTGGTCGCGGTTCTGCTCGGGGTCGTCGTGCTGGGTGAGCAGCTCACCGCGCGGGGTATGGGCGTGATGGTGCTGCCGGCGGCGGTCGTCGCCATGGTGGCCGCCACGATTGCGCTCGGACGCGGCGAAGGCGCCCACACGGAGGAGGCCGCCCACAGCGGGCGCGACCCAGGTGAATCCGACCCGTCGCCCGCGCCGGGACCCGCGCTCAGGCGCTGACTTTGCGCCGCTTGGTGGCGGACCGCCGGGAATTGCCCGCCCGCGGTGGGGTGGGTGCGAGCACCTCGGCCAGGAACTTGCCGGTGTAGCTCTCCGGCACCGCGGCGATGTCTTCCGGAGTGCCTTGCGCGACAACGGTTCCACCGCCGGCGCCGCCCTCGGGACCCATGTCGACGATCCAGTCCGACGTCTTGATCACGTCCAGGTTGTGCTCGATCACGATCACCGTGTTGCCTTTGTCGACCAGGCCGCTGATGACCTTGAGCAGCTTGCGGATGTCGTCGAAGTGCAGTCCCGTGGTCGGCTCGTCGAGGATGTAGATGGTGCGGCCGGTGGAACGCTTCTGCAATTCGGACGCCAGCTTGACGCGCTGCGCCTCGCCACCGGAGAGCGTCGGCGCGGGCTGCCCCAGCCGCACGTAGCCCAAACCGACGTCGACCAGTGTGCGCAGATAGCGGTGAATGCCGGAGATCGGTTCGAAGAACTCCGCCGCGTCCTCGATGGACATGTCCAGCACTTCGGAGATGGTCTTGCCCTTGTAGTGCACCTCAAGGGTTTCCCGGTTGTACCTGGCGCCTTGGCACACCTCGCAGGGGACGTACACGTCGGGCAGGAAGTTCATCTCGATCTTGATGGTGCCGTCGCCGGTGCACGCCTCGCAGCGACCGCCCTTGACGTTGAACGAGAATCGGCCGGGCTGGTAGCCGCGCACCTTGGCCTCGGTGGTGGCCGCGAACAGCGTGCGGATCTTGTCGAACACCCCGGTGTAGGTGGCCGGGTTGGAGCGTGGGGTGCGGCCGATCGGCGACTGGTCGACCCGCACCAGCTTGTCCAGGTGGTCGAGCCCGGTGACCCGGGTGTGCCGGCCGGGCACCTGACGGGCGCCGTTGAGCTTGTTCGCCAGCACCGCGGCCAGGATGTCGTTGACCAGCGTCGACTTGCCGGAGCCGGAAACTCCGGTGACCGAGGTCAGGACCCCCAGCGGGAAGGACACGTCGATGCCGCGCAGGTTGTGTTCCCGGGCGCCGACCACGGTCAGTTGCCGTCGCGAGTCCACCGGGCGCCGCAGCGCCGGCATCTCGATGCTTTCCCGGCCGGACAGGTAGGCGCCGGTGATCGACTCCTCGTTGGTCAGCAGCTCGCTGTAGGTGCCGCTGTGCACGATGCGGCCGCCGTGCTCGCCGGCCCGCGGGCCGATGTCGACGATCCAGTCGGCGTGCTCGATGGTGTCCTCGTCGTGCTCGACGACGATCAGCGTGTTGCCCAAATTCTTGAGGCGCGTGAGGGTTTCGATCAGCCGACGGTTGTCGCGCTGGTGCAGCCCGATGGACGGCTCGTCCAGCACGTACAACACGCCCACCAGGCCGGAGCCGATCTGCGTCGCCAGCCGGATGCGCTGGGCCTCACCGCCGGACAGGGTGGCCGCCGCGCGGGACAGGGACAGGTATTCCAGGCCCACGTCGAGCAGGAATCCCAGCCGAGACTGAATCTCCTTGAGCACCTGCCCGGCGATCGCCTTCTCGCGGGTCCCGAGGGTGAGGGCGTTGAGGAAGTCGGCGCAGTCGGCGATGGACAGGTCGCACACCTCGGCGATGGATTTCGGGCCGTGCTCCCCCGCCGCGAGGCTGACCGCCAGAATCTCCGGCTTGAGCCGGGTGCCGTCGCAGACCGGGCACGGGATGTCCCGCATGAAGCCCTCGTAGCGTTCCTTCATCTGCTCGGACTCGGTCTGGGCCATCTTGCGCTGCAGGAACGCCAGCACACCCTCGAAATCGGCGTAGTAGGAGCGGGTGCGGCCGTACCGGTTGCGGTAGCGGACGTGCACCTGCTCGTCGCAGCCCTCGAGGATCGCCTTGCGCGCCTTGGCCGGCAGCTTGCGCCACGGGGTGTTGACGTCGAATCCCATCGCGTCGCCCAGGCCGGCCAGCATCCGGGTGAAGTACTCGGCCGTGTGGCCCGTCGACCAGGGCGCCACCGCGCCCTCGGCCAGTGTCAGGTCCGGGTTGGGCACCACCAGGTCCGGGTCGACCTCCTTGCGGATGCCGAGCCCGACGCATTCCGGGCAGGCGCCGTAGGGCGAGTTGAACGAGAACGACCGCGGTTCCAGGTCGTCGACGGCCAGTGCGTGCCCGTTGGGGCAGGCCAGCTTCTCCGAGAAGCGCTGCTCACGGGGATGGTCATGCTCGTCACGGTCGTCGGGAAACTCCAGGACCACGATGCCGTCGGCCAGGTTCAGCGCCGTCTCCACCGAGTCGGTGAGCCGTTGTTTGGCGGTGGCTTTGACCGTCAGGCGGTCCACCACCACCTCGATGTCGTGCTTTTCCTGCTTTTTCAGCTTGGGCGGGTCGGTCAGCGGATACACCACGCCGTCCACGCGGACACGACTGTAACCCTGGGCGTTCAGCTTGTCGAAGAGGTCGGCGAACTCGCCCTTGCGGGTACGCACCACCGGCGCGAGCACCAGGAAGCGGATGCCCTCGTCCATCGCCAACACCTGGTCGACGATTTGCTGCGGTGTCTGACGGGCTATCCGCTCGCCACAGATCGGGCAGTGCGGGGTGCCGGCGCGCGCATACAGCAGCCGCAGGTAGTCGTAGACCTCGGTGATGGTGCCGACCGTGGACCGGGGGTTGCGGTTGGTCGATTTCTGGTCGATGGACACCGCCGGGGACAATCCCTCGATGAAGTCGACGTCCGGCTTGTCCATCTGCCCGAGGAACTGGCGCGCGTACGCCGACAGCGACTCCACGTAGCGGCGCTGACCTTCGGCGAAGATGGTGTCGAACGCCAGCGAGGACTTACCCGAGCCGGACAGCCCGGTGAACACGATCAGGGCGTCCCGGGGTAGGTCGAGGTCGACGCCACGCAAATTGTGCTCGCGCGCGCCTTTGACAATCAGGCGGTCAGCCACGCACTCCCTTTCACCGGTTTTTCCCTCACAGACAGAGCTTCTCCCCATGCTATGTGCCCATACCGACAAGCCCTCCGCGGACAGTAACGTGACCCGTATGACCGCTGTGAGCGATAACTACACCGGACACGTCGAACCGGGCACGGCGGCGCTGCGCACGCTGCCCGGCGCCACGATCCTGAAGGCGTCGGTAGGCCCCATGGACAACAACGCCTACCTGGTGACATGTTCCGCGACCGGGGAGACGCTGCTGATCGACGCCGCCAATGACGCCGAAATCCTGCTCGATCTGATCGGCCGCTACGCGCCCAAGCTGTCGCTGATCGTGACCAGCCACCAGCATTTCGACCACTGGCAGGCGCTACAGGCGGTTGCCGAAGCAACCGGAGCCCCGACGGCAAGCCACGAGATCGACGCCGAGCCGCTGCCCGTCAAGCCGGATCGTTTGCTGGCTCACGGGGACACGGTGCAGATCGGCGAGCTGACCTTCGACGTGCTGCATCTGCGGGGCCACACCCCGGGTTCGGTCGCGCTGGCACTTGACGGCCAGCCGACGGGTGGAGTGACCCACCTGTTCACCGGCGACTGCCTGTTCCCGGGGGGCGTCGGCAAGACCTGGCAGCCCGGCGATTTCGAACAGCTGCTGGGCGACGTCACCACCCGGGTATTCGACGTGTACGCCGACTCCACCGTGATCTACCCCGGGCACGGCGATGACACGGAGTTGGGCGCCGAACGCCCGCACCTGGCCGAGTGGCGCGAGCGCGGTTGGTAACCCTAGGTCGTGTGCACGATCAGCACGTCGACCTTCGCCTTGCGCGAGACGTTGGCCGGAACCGAACCCAGTAGACGTCCCGCAATCGTGCTCAGGCCGACGTTGCCGACCACCAGCAGATCGGCATTCTCCGACTCGGCGAGCTGGACGAGCGCGTCCACCGGGGCGCCTTCGATCGCGCGCTCGTCGACGTTCTTGGCACCGGCGAGGTGCGCCCGCTCCTTGGCGTCCTGGAGGATCTCGTAAATCGGGGCGGTACCGGTGACCTTGTAGCTTTCGCTCTTGAGCGCATCGACGGCGCGGGCGTCCTCGTGCTGAGGCAGATACGCCGACGCGATGATCAACTTTGCGTCCTCTCCCGCAATCCTGGCTGCCCTGTCTACCGCGCGCATCGACGAATCCGAGCCGTCGGTCCCAACGACTACGGTTTGATAGGCGCTCATTTACCCTCCCAGGTGTCGGTTTCCGCCAACCCAAGACAGTATCGCGTTGCTGGACATAGATGGGAGAGATTTGCGGCGTGGCAGCCCTCACGCTGCCACCCCAGTGCAGCCCGGGTCACGTCCGGGCGAGCCCGAATTGACGGTCGACCGCGCGAATCGGCCTACTGCACATAAAGTTAACAACCATCATGTCTGTCACGATCGTCGAGAATCCCCTGGCTGACGACGCCGAACCGGCGCCGTCCACTCGTGTCAGGGGCGGATTCGCCGATCCCTGGGCAGTGGCGGTGCTGACCGCGATCATCAGCGGCGCGTGGGCCAGCAGGCCTTCGCTGTGGTTCGACGAGGGCGCCACCATCTCCGCGGCGGCCAGCCGCACATTGCCCGAGCTCTGGAAGTTGCTGGGCCACATCGACGCCGTCCACGGCCTGTACTACCTGCTGATGCACGGCTGGTTCGCCATATTCCCGCCGACGGAGTTCTGGTCGCGGGTGCCCAGCGCTCTTGCCGTCGGCGCCGCGGCGGCCGCGGTGGTGGTGTTCGCCAAGCAGTTCTGCGGGCGCACAACCGCGCTGTGCGCGGGAGTCGTGTTCGCCATCCTGCCGCGGGTGACCTGGGCGGGTATCGAAGCACGCTCCTCGGCGCTGACGGTCGCGGTGGCGGCCTGGTTGACCGTGCTGGTGGTGGCCGCGGTACGGCGCAACCAAGCGCGGTTGTGGGTGTCCTACGCACTGGTGTTGATGGTGTCGATTCTGGTCAGCATCAACACCGTCCTGCTGGTGCTGGTCTATGCCGCGATCCTGCCGTTGGCGGCCGGTCCGCGGTCGCGTAAGCGGCCGGCCATCTGGTTGGCGGTGAGTTCGGCCGTCGCCCTGGGCGCGATGACGCCGTTCATGCTGTTCGCGCACAAGCAGGTTTGGCAGGTCGGCTGGATCAACGGGCTCAACCGGAACCTGTTCCTCGACGTCGTGCACCGGCAGTACTTCGACCACAGCGTCGCGTTCGCGATCTCGTCCGGCGTTCTGGTGCTGGCCGCCATTGGGGTGCGACTGGCCGGGCGGTCACGGCACAAAGATGGCGCGGGGCGGTTGCTGGCGGTCAGTGTGCTGTGGGTGGTGCTGCCGACGGCCGCCGTGCTGATTTATTCGGCGCTCGGCGAGCCGATCTACTACCCGCGCTATCTGATCTACACCGCGCCGGCGGCGGCGGTCATCCTGGCGATCTGCATCGTCGCCATTGCCCGTAAGCGGTGGCAGGTGGTGGCGCTGGTGATCGTGCTGGCCGCCGCCGCGTTCCCCAATTACCTGTTCACCCAGCGTGGGCCGTACGCCAAGGAGGGCTGGGACTACAGCCAGGTCGCCGACGTCATCAGCGCCAACGCCGCTGCCGGTGACTGCCTGCTGGTGGACAACACCGTGCCGTGGCGACCCGGCCCGATCCGGGCGCTGCTGGCCACCCGGCCGGCGGCGTTCCGGTCGCTGATCGACGTGGAACGCGGCTTCTACGGGCCGAAGGTCGGCGCGTTGTGGGACGGCCATGTCGCGGTGTGGTTGACCACAGCCAAGATCAACAAGTGTCCGGTGTTGTGGACGATCACCAACCGGGACACCTCGCTGCCGGATCATCAAGTGGGACAATCGCTTTCACCGGGTACAGCGTTCGGCCGGACCCCCGTGTACCAGTTCCCGAGCTACCTGGGCTTCCGCATCGTCGAGCGCTGGCAGTTCCACTACTCCCAAGTGGTCAAATCGACGCGCTAGCTTGGCAGCGGGCGTGGCCGCGGTACTCAAGGCCGACGACGAGCCGGATTAGGCGCTTGTTGCCTGGCGGTCGCGGCGGGTGGCCCGCTGAGAGGCAATGATGCCGATCGCGGCCAGCCCGGTGAAGGCCGTGTACAGCCAGCGCGCCTCGACGACGTCGCCGCCGGTGGCGGTGTTGACGACGACGCCGGCCACTCCGGCCCCGAACGCCGCCGAGATCAGCTGCACCGTATTGATCGCCGCGGCCGCCGCCCCGCTCTCGGCAGGGTCGTCGACCGAGTCCATGGCGCGCGCCGACAGGTGCGGCCAGGCCATGCCGATGCCGGTCCCGGCCACCAGCAGCGACAGCGCCCAGACCGCGACCAGACCGATCGACGCATCCGCCCGCTGGGTGACGGCGCCGATCGCCAGACCGGCCGCCATCACCAGTGGTGCGGCCAGCACGACGGTGCCGATAGTGCGGGGATTGCTCAACGACGCGCTGACGATCTCGCTGACCGTCCAGCCGATCGCCAGTGATGCGCCCAAGAAGCCGGCCGCGACGGGGGTGAGGTGTCCCAACCGCTGGCCGAACAGCGGCACGTAGGTGTCAATCATCACCGCCATCATCAGCACGGCCATCGTCAGGTAGATCCACTTCAGCGGGCCCAACCCGAACACGCTGGGCGGCAACACTGCTGCGCGGCCCCGCCGGTCGACCAGCACGAAGGCACCGACCAGCAGGACGCCGACGCCGAGCAGCGCGGCGATCACCCAGGCGTCGCGCGGCAGTTGCGCGACGCTGACCGCCAGCGCCGCCGCCCCGATCAACAGCAGCGACCACACCGGCACTTTGAGTTCGGCGAGCGGTTGGGGTGGGCGGTCCGCCCCGGCGTCGCCGCGCAGGACGACCGGAACCAGGATCGCCATCAATACCGTCAGGAGCGCCATCGCCCCGAATGCCCAGCGCCACAACCCGAATTGCGCGAACAGCCCACCCATCGCCGGCCCGACGACGGTAGCGACACCCCACATCGCCGACACCAGGGCCGAGCCGCGGGTCCACAGTGAGCGCGGCAGCGCCGAGTTGATCAGGGCGTAGCCCAGGCCGGCCAGCGTCCCGCCGGCCACGCCTTGCAGGGTGCGGCCCGCGATCAGCACCTCCATGCTCGAAGCGGACGCACACACCAGGCTGGCCACGCCGAACAGGGCCAGTGCCATCAGAAACGACTTGCGCGGGCCGAACCGGCGCAGGACCGGGTTGACGGTGGTGGCGGCGACGACGGATCCGACCAGGTACAGGGTCACAACCCAGGCGTAGAGGCGGCCGCCGCCGATTTCTTTGATGGTGCTGGGCAGCAGGCTGACGGTCAGGAACTCGTTGGTGGCATACATTGCGACGCCGCCCGCCAGCACCGTCGAGGTGCCAAGGTGTTGGCCGAGCAGTTCGCGCCAGCTGCCGCTCTGGTGCGTTGTCTCCGTCACTTCAGGCCGGCGGCATCCATCCCGCGCAGCTCCTTCTTCAGGTCGGCGATCTCGTCGCGGAACCTGGCGGCGAGCTCGAACTGTAGGTCGCGGGCGGCGGCCATCATCTGCGCGGTCAGGTCCTTGATCAGGTCGGCGAGTTCGGCGCGCGGCATGTTCGAGGTGTCGCGTCCCTCGATGACGCCGGCGCTGACCGCGCGGCCGGGTTCACCCTGGGCGCGCCGACCGCGGGACGCGTTGCGCCCGGATCCGCCGATCTGGACTGTGTCGGTGGCCTCAGTATCTGCGGCCTCGCGGTAGACCTGATCGAGGATGTCGGCGATTTTCTTGCGCAGCGGTTGCGGGTCGATGCCGTTGGCCTCGTTGTAGGCAATCTGCTTGGCGCGGCGCCGTTCGGTCTCGTCGATGGCTTCCTTCATCGAGTCGGTGATCTTGTCGGCGTACATGTGCACCTCGCCGGACACATTGCGAGCGGCGCGCCCGATGGTCTGGATGAGGCTGCGGGTGGACCGCAGGAACCCCTCTTTGTCCGCATCGAGTATCGCCACCAGCGACACCTCGGGTAGGTCCAGACCCTCTCGCAGCAGGTTGATGCCGACCAGCACGTCGTATTCGCCGAGCCGAAGTTGGCGCAGCAGCTCGACGCGGCGCAGCGTGTCGACCTCGGAGTGCAGGTAGCGAACCCGGATGCCCATCTCCAGCAGATAGTCGGTGAGGTCTTCGGCCATCTTCTTGGTCAGCGTGGTCACCAGCACCCGCTCGTCGGCGTCGGTGCGTTTGCGGATCTCCCCGATCAGGTCGTCGATCTGCCCCTTCGTCGGCTTGACCACGACCTTCGGGTCCACCAGGCCGGTCGGCCTAATCACCTGCTCGACGAACTCGCCGCCGGTCTGGCTGAGCTCGTACGGGCCCGGGGTGGCGGACAGGTAGACCGTCTGGCCGATCCGGTCGGCGAACTCCTCCCAGGTCAGCGGCCGGTTGTCGACCGCCGAGGGCAACCGGAACCCGTACTCGACCAGGTTGCGTTTGCGGGACATGTCGCCCTCGTACATGCCGCCGATCTGCGGGACCGTGACGTGCGATTCGTCGATGACCAGCAGGAAGTCTTCCGGGAAGTAGTCCAGTAGCGTCGCGGGAGCCGACCCGGCCGGCCGTCCGTCGATGTGGCGGGAGTAGTTCTCGATGCCGGAACAGAATCCGACCTGCCGCATCATCTCGATGTCGTAGTTGGTGCGCATCCGCAGGCGCTGCGCCTCCAGCAGCTTGCCCTGGCCTTCGAGCTCGGCCAGCCGCTCGGCGAGCTCCTGCTCGATGGTGGAGATCGCCTGCGCCATCCGCTCGGGACCGGCGACGTAGTGGGTGGCCGGGAAGATCCGCAGCGAGTCGACCTGGCGGATCACCTCGCCGGTCAGCGGGTGCAGGTAGTACAGCGCCTCGATCTCGTCGCCGAAGAACTCGATGCGGACCGCCAGCTCCTCGTACGACGGGATGATCTCGACCGTGTCGCCCCGCACCCGGAACGATCCGCGGGTGAAGGACAGGTCGTTGCGGGTGTACTGCACGTCAACAAGCAGCCGCAGCAGACCGTCGCGGGGCACCTCGAGCCCGACCTGCAGCTCGACGGAGCGGTCCAGATAGGACTGCGGCGTGCCCAGGCCGTAGATGCAGGACACCGAGGCCACCACCACCACGTCGCGGCGGGACAGCAGCGACGACGTCGCCGAGTGCCTCAACCGCTCGACATCGTCGTTGATCGAGCTGTCCTTCTCGATGTAGGTGTCGGTCTGCGCGATGTAGGCCTCGGGCTGGTAGTAGTCGTAGTAAGAGACGAAGTACTCAACCGCGTTGTGCGGCAACATTTCCCGCAACTCGTTGGCCAGCTGGGCGGCCAGCGTCTTGTTCGGAGCCATCACCAGGGTGGGCCGTTGCAGACGTTCGATCAGCCAAGCGGTGGTCGCGGACTTACCCGTGCCGGTGGCGCCGAGCAGCACCACGTCGTGCTCCCCCGCTTTGATGCGGCGCTCCAGCTCGTCGATGGCGGCGGGCTGGTCACCAGCGGGCTGGTGTGGGCTGACCACCTCGAAACGCGCGCCGGTGCGAACGAGCTCGTCGACGGCGCGGTATTCGGAGTGGGCGATTACTGGGTGTTCGGTGGCGAAAGCCATAACACCAGGGTAAAGCCAGGCACTGACAGCCTTTATTCCACGAGCTTGCTGGGCGGCTTTGGCGCAACGGCGCCGTTAAGACGGGCCGTCGGCTCCGGCTTTGCCAGCCAGGCTGCCGCCCCGTCCGCCGGTGCCGCCGACCGCGCCACCACCACCGCCGGCACCGCCGTTTCCGCCGTCACCGATGAGCTGCGCGTTACCGCCGTTTCCGCCGTCTCTGCCCAGGCCGTTGTTACCCGCGCCACCGCCACCCGTACCGCCGGCGGCGCCGGTGCCACCCGCGCCACCGCCGCCACCGTTGCCGTATAACGCCCCGCCTCCGCCACCGTAGGAACCCGCTCCACCGTCACCGCCGTCACCGCCCTTGCCGGAAAAGCTGAAACCGCCATGGGCGCCGCTACCCCCGGCACCTCCGATTCCACCGTTGCCGATCAATCCGGACGTCCCACCCCGGGCACCAGCTCCGCCGCTGCCGCCGATGCCACCGTTCGGGGCGTCCCACGAAATCCCTCCCGCTCCCCCAGCGCCGCCTGCCCCACCTGCGCCGCCATTGCCAGATAGGAATCCACCGCCGCCGCCGACCCCGCCGGCTCCGCCGTTACCACCGGTCTCGCCGGGCGCGTCCCCGTAGTTGGTCCCGCCGGCTCCGCCGTTGCCGCCCCCACCACCGGCGCCGCCGTTACCGATCAGGCCGGCGGCACCACCCTGTGCACCGGCCCCGCCGGCGGCGCCCCGGCCCACCATCATGTCACCGTCAGCACCACCACCGTCACCGCCCGAACCGCCGACACCGCCGCTACCGATCAGCAGCCCGCCCCTACCTCCGTAGGCGCCGTCTCCGCCAGCCCCGCTCGCTCCGCCGACGTCGCCGGCGCCACCGGCCCCGAAAAGCAGTCCGCCGTTGCCACCGTTTCCGCCGGTGCCACCGTTTCCGCCGGCCTGAAGGACGTGGGTTGCGGCCCCGCCGTCGCCGCCCGACCCGCCGAACCCGGCGATCAGTCCGCCGTTGCCACCGGCCCCACCATGACCGCCCGAGACGAAGCCGGCACCACCCGTGCCGCCGTTGCCACCGCCGGAACCGAGGAATCCGCCGAGCAGACCGCCGTTGCCGCCGGCCCCGCCGGCGCCGCCGGTGCCGTTCGCGGCGCCGGTACCACCGGCGGTGTTCGGGCGGAGTCCGCCGTTACCGCCGTTGCCGCCCCCGCCCAGTAGACAACCGCCGCC
>NZ_LZKQ01000189.1 GCF_001668675.1 Mycobacterium asiaticum
GCCGCCCAGGCCGCAATTCTGCAGCAGGCAGCCCTGGCCACCCACGCCCCATTCAACTTCGTCCTGTTCCCCGGCGGCCGACGACAACCCACTGCTGTTCTTGGTTCAGCTGGGCGCGCTGATGCTGACGCCGGGCATTTTCGCCGGCCTGTTGGGCTTGGCCTCTACCCTGCTGGCCACCTACTGGGCGGTGCAGCTGTTCAGCGCCGTCTTCAGCGGTTAGCAACGCGTCGATCAGGCAGCGATGCCGAGTTCGTGGTTGATCTGTGGCCAGTACGGTAGCCCGAACGGAGTCAGCAGCACCCAGTCGTGAATCCCGCCGGGGAACAGGACGAAGTTGAATGGGGCGTGGGTGGCCAGGGCTGCCTGCTGCAGAATTGCGGCCTGGGCGGCGAGGGGATCGAACGAGCCGGAGTAGACATACGTCGGCGGCAGTCCGGTCAGCGATCCATACAGCGGACTGACCTGATAGTTGGTTATTGGAAGACCACCCGCCCAAACGCTGCCAATCCCCCGGGTCCCGACGTCTAGCCACGGGGAGATCAACACCATGGACGACGGGACGGTTGCGGCCGGATCAAACTGCAGCATGTGCTGCACCGCCGCCAACGCGAGGTTGCCGCCCGCCGAGTCCCCGGTCACGCTGACGTTGGCCGCTCCGTATTCCATGATTCGCGACGAGATCAGCCCGGCGATTTTCGGAACCACCGTCGGTGCGGTGCCACCTTCTTGCAGCAGGGGGTAGATCGGCACCTCGAAGGTCGCGCCGGTCATGTAGGACGTCACGGAGTAGTTGAGCCAGTGGAAGATTGACGGCGGGAAAATGAATGCGCCGCCGTGGATGGCGACCACGTGTTCGCCGGTGGGATTGGCGGGAATGATCCGAACGACGCTCATCCCGTCGTACGTCGTGTGCTGAACCGTCTGTCCCAGAAGCAGATTCAACAACGGCGGCGGCGAATTGCCGGCGAGCCACGACAGCGGCGGGATGTCGCTGGCAACCAGGGCCAGGAACGGAGACTGTGGCGAGGACAGCAGGTATTCGAACCCGGCGCCCACTGCCCTGGGTAGCTGCTGAACACTGAGCACCAGGTTTTCCAGCGTCGCCAACGGCGCGGCGCTGACCGCCTCGGCGGAGGCATACGCACTGGTGGCGCTGGTCAATGCCTGCGCAAACCGCTCGTTGAAGGCCATCGTTTGCGCGCTGAGAGCCTGATAACCGCGGCCGTGAGCGGAGAACAATGCGGCGATCGCCGCCGACACCTCGTCCTCGGCCGCGGCCAATACCTCGGTGGTGGCATTGGCAACACCCTGGTTCGCGGTGGCTATTGCCGAACCGATCGAGGCTACGTCCGTAGCCGCAGCGGACATCACCTCTGGTAACGCAAGCACATACGACAACGAACCGCTCCCGAACTCAGGGCAATTCGCATTGCCCGGTTAAACCGATCGTCGGTACCGGAGCATATGCCGACGAAAAGGTGTCGCGTGGGAGCTTGACCGAATTGCTCAACGCCTTTTCGGGATGAATCGATCGATGAGTATTTCGAGTCTCTCTCGGTCGTGATCGGGACGTAGTCGGCCCGACCGGCCGAGGGTGACTAGTCCGTGCAGCGCGGCCCAGAAGACCTCGGTGAGCGTGTCGGCATCCCTCTCGTCGGCGACCAGGGCGACCGCGTCGCGCAATTCGTCGAAGGCCGCCGTCAGCTGGTTTGGTGTGTCCTCGGCACCGAAGCGCAAGCCGGTCGCGCGGATGAACATCGCGTCGTAGACCGCCGGGTTCTCTGCGGCGAAGTCGAGATAGGCATGCGCAATGCCGATCAGGACGTCAGGCCCGGCGCCGGAGTCGGGGCGGGCGACCCGCATCGCCTCGGCGAGCTCACCAAATCCATCGACGGCGATGGCCTCAGCGATCTTCTCCATGCCCGCGAAGTGCTTGTACAGCACGGGCTGGCTGTACTCGATCTCCGTTGACAGTCGACGCGTGGTCACCGCGTCCCAGCCCTCGGCCTCGGCGAGCTTACGTGCGGTGGTGACGATCAGCTGTCTGCGGGCGGCCCGCTCCCGCTCCACACGATCACTGATGGCCATGGCTGAAGTTTAGCACCGATAGCAGGAATAGCACCGCTATTGACGAGGTTGACTCGAGGGGTTAGCGTTGCTAGCAGCTGTCGATGGAGAGGAACGAAGAGATGAACCCAGAAATCACACAAGCCGCCGCGCTGGTCGCGGCGCTCGGCACCGCCGTGGTCTACGGCACCGATGTGTTCTGCGCGATCGTGTTGCGACCCGCCCTGGCGGCGGTCGACGACCGCGCCCTCGTCGGGGTCATGGGCGCCGTGCACCGATACGGAGACCGGCGGATGCCGGTGCCCGGGGTGCTCGGGGTCCTTGGGGCCGCGACGACCGTCGTGCTGGCCATCGTCTCCGCACAGTGGGCACCGGCGATCGCCGCCGGCGCCGCGCTGGTCCTCATGCTGGCGTGGCTCGTGCTCTACACGCGGGTGAGCGCACCGATCAATCGAGATCTCACGGCCGCCGCCGATACCGGGCAGACGCTGACTAATGGGCGCGCGCTGCAGGCGAACTGGGATCGCATCATCGGCGCTCGCGCGACGCTGCAAGGCCTGGCGCTGGCAGCTCTCTGCGTGGCTCTGGCGATCTGAGGCATTTTCATGCTTCAACTCAGGATCTACACGCTGCGATCACCAGAAGCCCTGCGGCAGTACGCAACCGTTCATTGGGCCCGGCACCTGGCAACCTTTGAGATTTTCGGCGTGACCACCCACGGCGTGTGGACGGAACGAAGCGGCGGCGCGAACCGCCTCGTCGCGCTGATCCGCTACCCGTCCGGCGCCGACCCCGACGAGGTAACGCGGGAGTGCATGAGCAGCCCCGAATTCGCCTCCGACATGGCTGGTTTCGATCCGGAAGAAATTATCGATGTTCAGTCCCTGCCGCTCGACCCGACAACCTTCTCACCGATGCGCTGACGACCTAGGAGTGCTCACCATGACCATCACCGCCTACACGCTCGCCGGCCTGATAGCGGCGGCCATCGTCTTCATCGGCGCCCGATTCGTTGTCGCGCCGCGCGTTGCCGCCGCCGGTTACGGCGTCCTCCCGGACCTCAGCCGACCCGGCGTCCGCGCGTACCTGAGCGTCAAGGGCGTCCGCGACATCGCGTCGGGACTTTTCCTCGTCGTCCTGATGGTTGCGGGCGCGACCCACCTGCTCGGCTGGATCATATTGGCCGCCACCATTATTCCGCTTGCCGACACAGCCATCGTGCTCAGCAACGAGGGCTCGAAAGCGGTCGCCTGGGGAATTCACGGGTCGACCGCCGCCGTCATGCTCGTGACTTCGGCGCTGCTCCTTATCGCTTGAAGCGATAGCGATTAGCATCGGCACAGATCAAGCAATGGGCTGGGGGTCCGATGGCAGATCGAGCGGTACTCGAACTCCGCATTCACGGCATAAACAACACCACTCCAGAAAGCATGCTCGACCTGCCGGGCGAAGACGTCGAGAAGTTCGCCGGCGACGCGCTGGGCAGCTTCTGGCGCCCGAAATCACCTGGGGCGAACGCACCGACGCAACTCGAGGCCTACAGCTGGGGCGGTATGGCCCGCAGCTCGGTCGGTGGCGCCATGGGAATCGGCCGGATCGTGGGAGCGATCGCGAGAATCGGTTGGGCCCTGCTCATCCCGTTCGGCCTGGTGAACGTTGCGTACTGGTCGAGGAAATTCGACGACGGCCCCGAACCCGACCAACGGCCGGGGCGCGACGGTTGGCGGCACGGCCGCGGCGCGGCGTCACTGCGCATCGCCGGACTGATGCTGACACTGCTGCTCGCCGTGTCGGCAACGACCATCGCGCTCGATCTGATCGGAGTGCAGTGCTACGCAAGCGATTCCACTAGACTGTGCACGAACTTGCCGTCGCAACTCGACTTTCTGGGCAACCTGACGCAGAGCCGTCGCCTGGCGGTTTTGAGCGTGGTGCCCGTCCTGTTGATCCTCGGGCTGGCGATGCTGTCCGCGGTCACGCGGGTGCGCTACGAACAGCCCGACCCCTCAACTCCGGAGAATTCGCGCAAGAAACCCGAGGCGTCGGATGTGACGACGCCGAAGTGGCCCATCCTTTCCACCCAAGGTTTCTGGGCACACCGGGAAAGTACCAAGGTCACGTCGCGGATGCATGTCGCCGCGACGGCCACATTGATCGCCACTGGCACGGCGTTTCACGTCGCCTTCGGCCGCGGTGAGTCGTGCGGGAGCCGAGACAGGTTTTTCAGTGCTGCGTGCCGACAAGAAGTCCTGCACGGTGACGGCACCGTCATCACCGAACTTGCGGTCGTCGCGATAGGCATCGCGGTCCTGGCGTTCACGTTTACCAGCGTCGGCCTGCGATCCGACTGCGCAGTGGATGTTCCGAGGCGATCATCGCGGCGCCGGGTGCTGGACTGGGGCCCTGTCGCGGCGGGCGCAGGATTATTTGCCGTGCAAGCGGCATTGCTGTGGCGTGACCAGCCCGACCCCAAGCCGCGGCAGCTGCTCGGTGTCGCGTTCACACCGACCTTGTTACTCGCTGCCCTGTTGGGTTTGGCGCTGGGTGCGCTGCTGTGGCGTCCAAGTGTCAAGACGGCCTGGGATGGACTTCCCACGGCGCTGGGACTCGGCTTCGCGACCCTGGTTGTTATCTCGGGATATGCCAACAATATTCGGTGGTGGTTCCCGGTATGGCTGGGGGCGGCCGCTGTCGTGCTGGGTGTCCTGCTGGTGGTACGGCGCAGGGTGGCCGAGAAGTGCAAGCATGAAGCGTGGAACGGCGGCGGGCCGGGCGTGCTGCTGCTGACGGCGGCGGCCTTCGCCATGCTGCTGTCGAGCGCAGTGGTGACGGCCGCCGGTGACTGGCTCAACGGCAACAACTCCGCGAGCAAATTGGCCGACGGTGTATCAGGTTCCGTGCCTGACCTTCAAGTGCCCCTGCCCTACGTGTGGGCCGGTGCATCGGTGATACCGGTGATCATTGGGATGTTCGCCGTCGGCACATACGCGTTCGCCAGATCGTGGCGCGGGCGCAAAGCGCTCGATGGCGGGCAACCGATGACGGCCAATGCGGCCGGGTTTGCAGCGTTCGCGCAACGCGCGGAGAAGTTCGTCGCAGCCCTGGCCGCCTTGAGCGCGGTCGCGATGGCAGTGACTCTGGTCGCGTCGGTTCGAGCGTTCACTCCGAGGGGCTTCGGATCGTGGTGGTTGGCCGCGGTTCTTGACCGGTTGCTGTCGATCGGCATGTGGGCACTCGCGGGGACGGGCGTCTTGGTGATCGGCCTTGCCGTCGGTGGCACCGCGGTGGGCGGCCGACCACTGGGCCTGGTCTGGGACCTGATCTGTTTTCTGCCCCGCACGGGGCATCCCCTCGCTCCACCCTGCTACGCGGAACGAGTGGTCCCCGAGCTTGCGGCCCGCTGTGCGGACTGGTTCGCGCAGGAGCCGGGCAGAAGGGCCATCCTTTCCGCGCACAGCCTGGGTTCCGTGCTCGCGGTCGCGGTAATCCTGTCGCCGCGGCTCGACGATCACCGCGACCGGGTGGCCTTGCTGTCGTACGGCAGCCAGCTGCGCACCTACTTTGGCCGGATATTCCCAGAACTGTTGGGGCCGAGGGTGCTTGGCTGTCCCCCTTGCCTTGCTGCCGACTTGCGAACGCCCGATCCGTGGGCCAGGGAACGGTCTGCGGAACACGGACCTGCGCCGGTGCCAGACCATCGTTCGGTCTACGGACACTTGGGGCCTGGGCCGCGGTGGCGCAGTCTCTGGCGCCGGACCGATTACCTTGGCTTCCCCGTCTGGGGCTACGCCGAAAAGGAGAATCCGATCGATCGAGTCGCCGCGCGGGTGGTCAAGGTCGGCTACCTCTACGAGATCCAAACCCACAGCGGCTATCCTCGTACCGAGCAATACCGAAGCGCCCTAACAGAACTCAGCGGGGTCGCCAATCAGCCTTCAGATCCGGCCGAGCCGGGCGCGGACCCTAACCCGGCTCCGGCACCTCAGTAAGCCACCGTTTCCGGCGTTCCACCTCGCTCTGCTCCCACCATGGGGGCGTGCCGCGTTCGCCCAACGCAACCTTCGCTGCGTGCACGCCCGCCCGGGCCATCGGCTCTTGCGGCGTTCCCTTGACGCGGCGCACTTCTCGACGCCAGGCCATCAGAATCGTGACCAGCTCGGTCCGCCGGTCCTCGGGAATCAACGGATCGCTGGCACGCCACCTACGACCGTCGACGATGACGTAGCGGCCGTCGGGTGTCATCTCTGGCACACCTCGACCCTACGGCAGCCCCCGATACCTACCTAGAACCGTGGACCATGCTTGGGCATCTGGCCGGCCGAAACCGGCTCGGCCGCATGCGGTTAGGCGCTTCGGTGACCAACAGTGGGCGACGCGATCCACCAGTCACCGCGCAGCCCCCACCACGTCGAACCTCCTGAAGGCTATTGCCGATACTTCTTGTTGTCGTATCCCGAGCTATATGCCACCGCCACGTGCTGACCGGTGACATCCTCAATTACGACGGCGCCGAGAGGTTGAACCTCGTAATAAGTGCGGACCAGGCCCTGGGCGTCCGGCGCCGTGGTGCACGGGCCGTTGGGACATTGCTTCTTTACCGGCCACACAACGAACGTGATCAGCAAGGCAGTCGCAACGACGATCAAAATAACCTTGAGGTGTTTCACGGAGCGCTCTCCTGTGGCACTGATCCACCAATTAACGCCGGTTGACAAACACAATGTCTTGGCATGGTGATCCACCTCGCGGTTCAATTGCTCGACCCGGCCTGCTGATCGAATCTATCGGTTGCCGCGGGGAGTGTCACTCGTTTCGCCGAGGTGACGTCGCGCAATTTGCCACGAGAGAGACTTGCCGTCCAAACCGCGGTAAAATCCAGATCCCGTCGGAGGGAGACCGCCGTGAAGATGTCGCCATTCGACTACCACCGACCGGACACGGTCGACGAGGCGGTCGCGCTCCTCGAAACCTACGGCGGGGACGGTAAAGTGCTCGCCGGCGGGCAGAGCCTCCTTCCGGTCCTGGCACTGCGGTTGACCCGTCTGGACCATCTCATCGACATCGGCAGAGTGCAGGGCTTGCAGTCGATCGAAATCGGCGACGGCGGCGCTGTCTCGGTCGGCGCGGCAGTAACCCATGCGCGCGTCGAGCGATCCGATGCCCTGGCCTCCGCGGCGCCGGCCGTCGTCGGGGCCATGCCGTACATCGGCCATCGGGCGATCCGGAGTCGGGGCACGGTGTGCGGGAGTCTGGCACATGCCGATCCATCGGCCGAACTCCCGGCGGTTGCCCTGGCGGTCGGCGCGGAGATGATCGTGCGAGGCCCGGCCGGGCAGCGGTCGGTCGATGCGACTGACTTTTTCGAGGGGTATCTGTCGTCCGCGCTGGCCGAGGACGAGTTGCTAACCGGAGTGCGATTCCCCGCCTGGCCACCACGCGCAGGATGGTCGGTGCTGGAGATCAGCAGGCGACACGGCGACTTTGCTTTGGTCGGGTTGGTAACAACGCTCGAGGTCGACGACGCCGGCTTGCTACGGCGACCGGCGTTGTCTTTCTTCGGGATAGCGAGCACGCCGGTGCGAGTCGCCGAGGCCGAGCAGCTGCTCGAAGGCAACCTGCCTGACTCGGCGCTGTTTGCGGAAGCGGCACGAGTGGTGTCCGGCGCGTTGCGGCCGCGCGCCGACGATCACGCGTCGTCGGAGTACCGGGCGCATGTTGCCGGGGTGCTCACCCGGCGCGGGCTCGCCGAGGCCACGGAGCGCGCCGCGGCACGAACTACCGAGGGGGCAGGTGTGTGATGCGCGAGATCACCCTGCGGGTCAACGGTCGCGATGAGCGTGCGGTGGTCGAGGGTCGCACGACTCTGGCCGAATTGCTTCGCGACAACCTCGGGCTCACCGGCACCCATCTCGCGTGTGAGCACGGTGTCTGCGGGGCGTGCACGGTCGCGGTCGACGGTCAGCCCGTCCGTTCCTGTCTGATGCTGGCGATGCAGGCCGAGGGGGCGGCCGTCGAGACCGTCGAATCACTCAGCGACGAGGACGGTTTGGGGCTCATTCAGCAGGCGATGTGGGAGCGCCACGCATTCCAGTGCGCCTTCTGCGCACCGGGATTCCTGATGACGGTGCGGTGTCTGCTGGCCGACAACCCGTCGCCGACGCCGGCGCAGATCAAGCAGGAGCTCTCCGGAAACCTCTGCCGTTGCACGGGATACGCCTCGATCCTCGACGGTGTGGCCGAAGCCGCGACCAAGTTGGCTTCCAGCGCAGGAGGTGGGAACGACCATGCGTGAACAGATCATGGGGCGATTCGTCGGCGCCCGGGTCCGCAGGGTTGAGGATCACCGCCTGCTGCGCGGGCGCGGAAGGTATGTCGACGATGTCGTAGTCCCGGACATGGCGCACGCGGCGTTCGTCCGGAGCCCGTGGCCCCACGCCCTGATCCGCGGCATCGACACCACCCGCGCCGCCGCCCTACCCGGGGTGTACGCGATCCTGACCGGTCGCGACATCGCTGCGATCACCAACCCGCTGTTGGGGATGTTCGCCTTCCCGGGCCTCTACGACCCGTGGCACTGGGCCCTGGCAGTCGACCGTGTTCGTCTGGTCGGGGATCCGGTCGCCATCGTGATAGCGACGTCACGCGCGCTGGCTGAGGACGCGGCCGAGCTGGTCGACGTGGAATACGAAGAGCTGCAACCGATCGCGACGGTGGCGCACGCCCACGATCCCGGTCGTCCGGCAATCTGGCCGAAGGCCAACGGCAACGTCGTCTACGCGGCGTCGGAGTCGTTCGGCGACATCGAAGCTGCGTTCGCCGGCGCGGATCGAGTGATCAGCGAGACCTTCCGCCAGCACCGGCACGCCAACCAGCCGATGGAGACCAGAGGCACGGTGGCCGAGATCGACGCCGACGGCAACCTCACCTTGCATGCGGCCCACCAGGCTGCGCACGCGTTCAAATGGGCCATGGCCATGTGCCTCGCGCGCCAACCGGTGTGGACGTCGGTCCGCGATCTGTTCCGCCAGCGCGAGCAGACCAAGGCCATCTTCGCCGGGGCCCGCGATTTCCTCCGCGCCAACCCGACGGTGATCCAGGACACCCGGCAGCTGATGCCGATCATGCTGCGTCAGATCGCCAACGATCCGATGCGGATGGTCCACCTGAGCCGGATGTTCCTCGGATTGATGGCAACGCCCAAGGAACGCCTCCCGCGCGTCGTGACGGGCGACATCGGCGGTGCATTCGGGGCGAAAACCACGGTGCTGCGCGAGGATATCGCCCTGGGCGCTGCCGCGCTGCGTCTCGGCCGATCAATCAAATGGATCGAGGACCGCAACGAACACCTGGTCCTCGGTGCCCAGGCTCGTGACGAGCAGGTCGCCGTCGAGGCCGCGGTGCGCAACGACGGCACGGTGCGGGGCCTGCGGGCCAAGCTGACGATGGACGGGGGCGCCTATCCGGGCTTCCCCTTCGGTGCACCGATGTTCTGCCGCATCATCCAGGCGATGTTCCCCGGCCCGTACCGGTTCGACGCCATGCAGTTCGATATCGAACTCGTCGCGTCCAACAAACCGACGTACGTCGCCTACCGAGGCCCGTGGGCGGTCGAAACCTGGGTCCGCGAAAGGCTATTCGATGTGATCGCCCGCGAGCTTGGGCTCAGCCGCGCTCAGATCCGGCTGCGCAACATCGTCGGGCCCGACGCACTCCCGACCAAAATGCTCACCGGCCCAGTCCTCGATGTGCGCATGTCGGCCAAGGCCACCCTCGAAAAAGCCTTGGAAATAGCTGATTTCGAACACTGGGCAGAGGAGCAGGCGGTGGCTCGCGCCCAGGGTCGGCGCCTGGGTCTCGGTATCGCAACCTATATAGAAGCGGCTCCGGGGCCGCCCGGGTACATGGACGTGATCCTGCCTGGCTTCTCCGCATTCACCGGCGGGGAGCCCATCCACGCAGTCCTCGAAGCCGACGGCAGCGTCACGGTCCACACTCGGCAGATACCCCATGGCCAAGGCCACGAGACGACGCTCGCACAGGTGGCCGCCGACGAACTCGGCGTTCCGGTCCAGGCCGTCCGAGTGCGTTACGGCGACACGAACTTCACGCCGTTCGGGATCATGGGCACGGGCGGAAGCCGGTCGGCGGCGATGGCGGGCGGCGCGGTCGGCGTGGCCGCGCATACGTTGCGCGAGCACATTGTCGACATCGCCGCGGACCTGCTGGAGGCTTCGCCGGCGGACATCGTCATCGAAGACGGTGAGATTCACGTCGCGGGCGTCCCGGCGATGTCGCGGACCTTCCAAGAGGTCGCGCAGGAGGCGATACGGCGGGGCTCAATGGGCAACACCGACCGACTGGGCCGTAATGAGGCGATCCGGGTGCATCGGGACTGGAACGGCGGCGAAGGTGGGTGGGCGCAGTCCACGCACGTGTGCTGGGTCGATGTGGACCTCGAAACCGGCCAGGTGAAGATTCCCCGCTATGCGGTCGTGGAGGACTGCGGCGAGATGATCAACCCCGCCATCGTCGAAGGGCAGATCCGCGGTGGCGTCGCGCAGGGCGTGGGCGCCGTGTTCTACGAGAAGACCACGTACGGCGAGGACGGGCAGCCGCGGTCGGGAACTTTCATGGATTACCTGATCCCAACCACGATGGAGATTCCCGAGATCGAGATTCACCACATCGAGACGCCGTCGGACATCGCCTACAACTATCGAGGCGTCGGCGAAGGGGGGATGATCGGCGCTCCGGCGGCGATCACGAACGCGGTGGAGGATGCTTTGGCCGACCTCGGTGTCCGGATCACCGAACAGCACCTGCCGCCGACCAGGATCCTCGAGCTCGCGGGCGTCATCCCCGAACGTACGGACTAGCCGATGACCGCGATCAGCTCGTCCAATGCGTTCAGGTTGTGACCATCGATGAATTCGTCGATGTGCGGTAGTGCTGCGGCCATACCGCGGGCCAGGGGTGCATAACCCGGCGACGCCTTGAGCGGGTTGACCCACACCACCTTGTGAGCCACGCGCGACAGCCGCGCCATCTGTTCACCGATCACGGTGGGGTCGCCCCGCTCCCACCCGTCGGAGAGGATGACCACCACGGCGCCACGAGACATGCCCGGCATCCCCCACGCATTGTTGTAGTCACGCAGGGTTTCGCCGAGTCGAGTGCCCCCAGACCAGTCGGGCACCGCCGCGCCCGCGCGCCGCAGCGCCTGCTCGGGGTCGCGCAGCAACAACTCCCGCGTCAGCCGCGTCAGGCGCGTTCCCAACGCGAACGCCTCCACGCGACGGCGTCCGGCGACCGCGGCGTGCATGAATCGCAACAGTGCCCGGGAGTAGGCGTCCATCGAACCGCTGACGTCACATAGCAATACCAACCTGCGGGGACGCCGGGTCGGCGCATTCCAGGCTCGGCGGATTGGTTCCCCACCGGTGCGCAACGCACGGCGCACGGTGGCCCGGACGTCAGGCTGCGAGTGCCGCCGGTGCTTGGCGGGCCGGCGCCGCCTGCTGCGTCGCATCGCCGCCGTCGCGCGAAATTGGGCCATCAATCGCTGGGCATCGGCAAAGTCGTCCGCGGTGTACTCGCCAAAGTCCTTGCTGCGCAGAACTTCTACTGGGCTGTAGCGAACCTCAGTGGTGGGCGACGTGCTCGGCTGCTCGGCCGCGGTCTCCGAGTCGAGGTCGTCGCGACTTGCAGCCAGCGGTTGGTGGAGCCAGAACGAACGGAATACCCGGTCGAAGGTGTCGATGTCCTCGGGCCGCTTGACCAATACGGCACGCCCCGCCCAGTACAGGGTGTCGTGGTCGGTCGGATCGATCTCGCTCAGGGCCGAGACGAACAACGCGACCGAGCCGCTGGGAACAGCCAATCCCTCGGCCCGGAGCCGGCGCGCGAACACCACCGCAAGCCGGTCAGCGTTGTCATACATCGTCGTCGGTGATCCGCACCAAGGCGTCGAGCCCTGCCGCCCTTGCCTTTTCGATGTCCTCGCGATACTTCAACACCCAGCCGAGGGTGTGCTCGACCTCGGTGCGCGGCAATTCCGGCTCACCCAGTTCGGCCAAAGCGCGGGCCCAGTCGATCGTTTCGGCCACTCCCGGGGGCTTGTAGAGGTCAAGACCCCGCAACTCCTCCACGGCGGCCGCGACCCGCCGCGCCAGCCGCTCGCTCGCCTCGGGCACGCGCAGCCGCACAATGGCCACTTCCCGCTCGATGCCGGGGTGGTCGACCCAGTGATAGAGGCAGCGTCGTTTGAGCGCGTCGTGCAGGTCTCGAGTGCGATTGGAGGTCAATATCACCGTGGGCGGCAGCTCGGCCGCGAACGTACCGAGCTCCGGCACCGTCACCGCGAAATCGGACAGGATCTCCAGCAGGAACGCCTCGAACTCGTCATCGGCACGGTCGATCTCGTCGATGAGCAGCACCGGCGGTGGGCCGTCGCCGTTGTCGAGGGCTTGCAGGAGCGGTCGACGAACGAGGAATCGCTCGGAGAAGAGTTCATCCTCAGCGGCAGCGACAGCCCGCGCACCGCCGGTTTCCGCGGCTTTCAGGTGCAGCAGCTGGCGCGCGTAATCCCATTCATAGACCGCCTGCGACACGTCGATGCCCTCGTAGCACTGCAGGCGCAACAACTTTGCACCGGATAAACGCGCCAGGGTCTTGGCGACCTCAGTCTTTCCCGCCCCAGCCTCACCTTCGAGCAGCAGCGGGCGCCGCAGGCGCACGGCGAGATGGATGGCGGTGGCTAGCCCGTCGTCTGCGAGGTAGCCGAAGCGAGCGAGGTCAGCTTTGAGTTGGTGGACCGCGTCGGTCGTCACGGATGCACCTCCTGACGCGCCCCGGACGAGTCATCGTGCGGGTCGCACTGCTGACTCTACGAAGCGGCGGGGGCCATTGCACGCTTGCCATGCTCAACTACGATCGACAGATGCCATGCGCGCGGATCCCGCGATGACCGTCGTCCTGGCACTCCGTTGCGCTGACGGCATTGTGATGGCGTCCGATTCACAGATCACCGATGGTGGTCGCGGTCTGACCTATCCTGCGCAGAAGCTGCACCCGCTGGGAAAGTACGCCGCGTGGGGCGGTAGCGGTTCCCGTGCTGTGCTCTACGACCTCGAACAGATCTTCAAAGCCGAGGCCGAGTCCGTGGTGGAGGCGACCAATATCGGACACGCGTTGCAGGCACGGGTGCTTCCGGTGTTCAAATATCACTACGAGAACTACATCGAGCATGTGCCGGCGCAGCACTCCGCTGGGACACCTGCGACTTACGTTCTTGCCGCGGGCTACGCCGGAGACATCCCCTTCATCATCGACGTTGACCCGAACGGGTTGATCGGGCACCACGAGGAAACCGGATTCCAAGCCATCGGCAGTGGTGCGGCCATGGCCCAGCAGGCGCACGCGTTGCTCGCGCACTTTCGGATGACCGAGCGCGACGTGGACCACGGAGTGGTTGCCGCGCTGCGCGTGCTGGATGCCCTGGATGCATCGTCGCCGAGTGTCGGTGGCCCGATGGACATCTGCCGCATCACGCCGGACGCCGCCAAGCACTTGACCCCCGATGAGGTGGAAAAGGTCCGGGGCCAGATCGATCGCTGGGTTGAACTCGAGCGAAAGGCGCTCGATCAGCTCTTCGATTGAGCGTCGGGCAGTCGGTCGCGAGGCAACGGGGCTCTGGCAGTACCTGTATCACCAGAATCTCCCAGACATCCCAAATGGCAGGCAGCCTGGTTGAGTCGGGAACCTCCCGATGTAACCCGATCACCCCTGTCGGCGCATTGCACCGCAGAAAGAACGGAGACCAATGACGAACAGCCAAACCACCACTCACACTGAGCTTTTCGATCTGAGCGGGAAATGCGCACTTGTCACTGGCGGCACCAGAGGCATTGGGATGATGATCGCGCGTGGCCTCCTCCAGGCGGGCGCCCGCGTCGTCATCAGCTCACGCAAGGCAGACACGTGCGCGGAAGCACAGCAGCTACTGTCGGAATTCGGTGACGTTCAAGCGATCCCGGCCGACCTGTCCGAGCACGACGAGTGTCAACGCCTCGCTGACCTAGTGACGATCGACAACGATCGCCTGGACATCCTCGTCAACAACGCGGGAGCGATGTGGCGTGAGCCGCTCGCGACGTTCCCAGACGAGGCCTGGGACGAAGTGATCGACCTCAACCTCAAGTCACCGTTCTGGCTGGTACAGGCGCTGCTCCCCGCACTTCGGAAGGCTGGCACTGCCGATGACCCCGCACGGATCATCAACATCGGCAGTATCGCCGCCATCCATGTCGCCGGCTCGCCCAACTACTCGTACGCCAGCAGCAAGGCGGCCCTTCATCAACTCACCAGAGTGCTTGCCAGAGAACTGGGTCCACAGCACATCACGGTGAACGCGGTAGCACCGGGAGTGTTCCCCTCGCAGATGATGGCATCCACGCTGGAGGCCTCCGGCGACACAATCGCGGCGGCGACTCCTCTCCGTCGACTCGGTCGCGACGACGACATGGCGGGCGTCGCTGTGTTTCTTGCCGCCCGGGCCGGGTCCTACCTCACGGGCGCGATCATCCCGGTAGACGGCGGCATCGCGACGACCGCAACCGGTACGCCCTAGGCGGGTACCCGCAGTGCCTCCCTCGGACTGCGGGACACGCTTACGGTGGGAAGATGGCCACGATGGATTTACGCGCCGACATCCGAGAGTTTCTCAGCTCGCGTCGCGCCCGCATCGCACCCGAGCAGGCGGGACTGTCCGCTTACGGCGGCAATCGCCGGGTCAAGGGCTTGCGTCGCGAGGAGGTAGCGCTACTGGCAGGGGTATCGGTCGACTATTACGTGCGCATGGAGCGCGGCAGCCTCGCAGGGGCTTCTGATGGCGTGCTCAACGCGTTGGCCGCTGCGTTGCAACTCGACGAGGCCGAGCGCGACCATCTGTTCCATCTCGCGCGGCAATCCGGGGCGCGCAGCCGTCCGCGCCGCCGCACGCCAGCAGTGACGGTGCGCTCGACACTGCAGCAGGTGCTCGACGCCTTCTCCGATGCCCCAGCTTGGATCCGTAACGGACGCTATGACGTGCTCGCCATGAATCAGCTCGCCCGTGCGTTGTATTCACCAGTGCTGGCCGACCCGCGACGACCCGCGAACACGGCGCGGTTCGTCTATCTGTTCCCCGAGGCCAAAGAGTTCTTCGTCGACTACGACCAACTTGCCGTTGACGCGGCCGCGAAGCTACGCATGGAAGCCGGCCGCAACCCGCATGACGAGGGGCTGATAGCCCTGGTGGGCGAATTGTCAACGTGCAGTGAGCTATTCCGGCAGCGGTGGGCATCTCAGGACGTGCGGCTGCAGCGCTCCGGACGCAAGCGGCTGCACCATCCGATCGTGGGCCGGCTCGACTTGGACGTCGAATCTTTTGAACTGCCCGCGGATCCGGGCCTGCACCTCAACGTTTACACCGCGGCCGCGGGCACGCCGACCGCTGACGGTTTAGCGCTGCTGGCGTCGTGGGCGGCCACCCAAGAGAGGCTGGCGACCGAGCTTGAAGCACCCAACGGATAGTGTCAGGGCCAGCCTCGGCCACCCAGCCACAGCGGCGGTTCCTGGTCGTTGTACATGCTGTTGGGCCGCCATCGCTGTCGATGCATCAGCCGACCGGCGTGGTGTTCGGCCACGTCCTTCAGGTACTCGACGTCGTCACTGGTCCACGGGTGCTGGCCGGTGCCGTCCAACCACCATCGCGGTTGCCCGTCCTGCTCGTAGCGAGTGATCCGGTAGCGCCAGGCGACGTGCCTACCCTTGGCGTCGAGCTGCCAGTCCAGCAGCCGCGGGCGGATGGCCTCGGGAGTCGGCTCGATGTATTCCCGAGGGTAGGTGATCCGGATCTCGACGAACTCACCGCCCATGTATCAACTCTAAGCGGCTTTCATCCGGCCCACACGTCCTCGACGTAGTGATCGGATTCGATCAGCCCGTTCAGCCAGTCGCGGGCCTGACCGTCATCGGCGCCCGTGCGCGCCCGGTAGATGTCGAGGAACGAACCACGCACGGCCGGCGCCATCCGCGCCCCGTCACCGCACACATAGACGTGGGCGTCCTTGGTCGGGTCACCCAGCAGGTTCCACACGTCATCGGCGTCGGCGGCGATGCGGTCCTGGACGTAGCGAACACCGTCCTGTAGCGCGCGGGAAAACGCCGGGCGCATCTGCACGATGCCGATCGCTTCGGCCTGCTCGAACCGGTCGCGGAAGATGTAGTCGACCTCCGGGTCGCGCACCCCGAAGAAGCAGAGCGCGGGTTCGATTGGGGCTCCGGTGCGCTGCGCGGCGAGCCGATCACCGAGGAAACCCAGGAACGGTGCGACGCCGGTGCCGGCACTGACCAGGATGACATTCTTGGCCGGGTCGGCACCTGCCCGGAATGCCTGGCGGGCCGGGTCGATGCGCGCCCGAATTGTTTGTCCGGGTTGTACTGTCGCGAGGTAGTTGGATGCGACGCCTTTGAACAGGCCCCGCCCGGACCGGGCCGGCGCATCGAGCACACTGACGACCAGCCCTACCGTGCGTGGGGACAGCATGGACGACGACGCGATCGAATAGTGCCTCGGCACCATGGGGTCGAGCAGTTCGAGAAGCTCCGCGCCGGTGAGCACGCATCCCGGATATTCGTCGAGACATTCCAGCACGCTGAGTGGGCAGCCGTCCGGGGCCTCGGCCAATTCGGAAAGCCGCTGGCGTTCCGCGGGATTGCTGTTGGCCGCCGCAAGCCGGCGTAATTGACTGCCGGTCACCGGTTTCTGCAATTCGACGAAGTGGGTGAGCAGTTCGCGGACACTGACCTCCCGATCCAGCGCGATGAGCCGTCTTGAGCTGCGCCGCGGGTTGATCGCAAGCCGCAGTCCAGGATCGAGGTCAAGCTGGGCCAGAACGGTGTCGACGACCTCGGGCGGGTTGTCGGCCATCACCGTGAGGTGGTCACCCGTCTGGTACTCGACGCCGTCCGGAAGTTGCACGCGGACATTGGTTTTCGCTTGGCCTAACCCGGGGCTGACCAGTTCGGTCCGTTCGACGACGGTCATCGGGATCACTGCCGACCGCGCGTCCATCGCCGCCGTGACCGGTCCGACGATCCGCCGCAGCTCGTAGAGCGGTTCCGCGGCGTCGGCGACCGGCGCGGCGTCGGGGTCACCGAATCGTTCGGCCAGGGCCGACCACAGTGCGGCGGCGAAGTCTTCAATGGCGCCGACCATGTCCCCCGAGGTATCGGCCGCAGCCAGCGGGACCAATCGGTGGGCGTGTAGCTCCCCGAGCCGCTCGTCGATGCGCCGTGGAACCGCCTGGTAGGTGTCCGCCCAGTTGTGGTCACCCACACCAAGGATCGCGACGTTGGGAGACGGATCCAGCGTCGTTTCCGCGTCGAGCAGCCAGGTGAGAAAAGCCCGCGCGTCATCGGTCGGCTGTCCGTTGTAGGAGGATGCGATGATCAGGATGGCCTCGGCTTCGGGGAAGCCGCCGACGGCGTCGTCGAGCGGTGTGACCGTCACGCTGCATCCTAAAGCCGTTGCATCGCCGTCGAATTGGCGGGCGATGGCGCGGCAGGTACCGAGGTTGGAGCCATGGAGGATCGCCAGCCTGGTTCCGGCCGTGATCACCGTTGAGTGCTGCGCTACGTCTTCGGCAGTGGCCTTGGGCGCGGTGATGTCGGTCTTGCGGTCCGCTGCGGTGCGCCGTAGGACATCGAGCCGGAATCCGACCGGTCGGCGGCTGTTGGGGGTCTCCCACTGCGGCACATAGTGGTAGGCGTCGATGAGGCGGTAGCGATGGATGATCCGGGCCAGCGCCATGGCCGCCTCGTGCAATGCGAACTGACGGCCGATGCATGATCGCGCTCCGGTTCCGAAGGGTTTGAACAGCGCGGCCGGACGGGCCGCCGAGCGCTCAGGAGCAAACCGGTCTGGATCGAAAAGCTCGACATTGTCGCCCCACTGCGGTTGGCGGTGCAGTGCGCCGGTGAGCACCGTGACCGCCTCACCACGCTTGATCGGATACTTACCGCCGATCACGGTGTCTTCCAGCGCCATCCGATCGAAATGCAGCACCGGCGGGGACAGCCGCAGGGTTTCCTCGATGATCTGCCGCAGGTAGGTCAGCTTGCCGAGGTCGTCGTAAGTGGGCAGGTACTCGTCTTCGGTTCCGAAAACGGTGTCCACCTCGGCCTGGACCCGGTGCAGCACGGCCGGATCGCTGACGATGTTGTACAGCGCGTTCGGCATCAACTCCGACGTGGTGAGCTGACCGGCGATCAGGAAGGTCAGGATCTGATTGCGGATGTTGTCGGTCTCGAGCACGGGATTGCCGTCCGGACCCTGTCGCAGCATCAGCGCCAGCAGGTCCTGCGAGTCATGATCACCGGATCGGTGCTCGTCGATGAGCCCATCGATGAAGGTGTTCAACGTAGCCATTTCTTCGTTGAAAACCGGTGTCGGTGTGTCAAATACCAACTGCCCCAGCGCCCTTGTGAAGCTCTGCGGGATCGGCGCCAGGCCCGGGCAGTCGAAAGAGTCGAACCGCGAACCGAATCCCGCGAGTGCGACGGTGTCCATCGCCAGCTTCTGCAAGTCGTTTGACACATCCACCGGTCCGACTCCGGCGCTGGCGTCCCACCGTGCGATCAGTGTGCCGTTGATGTCCAGCATCGCGCCGTGATATGCGCGCAAGCCGGCGTAACTGAAACCCGGCAGCAGGACATCGTGGGCGCGTTGCCAATTGGGTTCGCCGTGGTAAGCCGTGAACAGGCCGTCACCGGCCAGCGGCCTGACCCGGGCAAGGGTTGCCGTGAGGTTCTTGGCGAACCGGTTTTCGTCGCACAGCTCGGTGACGAGGTCCAGTGAGCACGCGTACAGCTTCCTGATGCCGCCGTTGAAGTCCGCGTAGAACAGCGGACCATGCAGTTCACCGAGCAGGTCCACGGCCAGCGCGCGGGGGCGGCCGACCAATTTGTCCGGGCCGGGCAGGGGCCCTTCCGCCGACGGGATACCGGGCAGATCCGGTGGCGCGGACACCTGAAACTCGCTCATGTGGGGCAGCATAGGTTTCAGTGCGAAGGCTTGTCTGCACCTTCGGATGTCATGCGATGCGCGAGGCGTGGCGCCCCTCGCGCCGGATCCGTGTTTCCGAGATGACGAACAAGACGACGGTGATGACTATCAGGCCGGCCACGACGAAAGCAGGCGTCCAGTCCCATAACGACGGCGTGTATGTCGCCGCATAGGCACGGACATTGCTCGCCCGGACCTCCAGCGTGGCGCCCGGTGGTAGCTGCTCCTCCGTCTTCCTTGGCGCAGTCAATCTTGAAACCTACAAGAAAAACAGTGGCGAAAGCAGCAGCGCGAGAGCCACCGACGGTGCATCGGTCTGCACCTCGGTGATGATGCCGCCGACCTCGAATGGCATCGGAACGGTAACCGGCGCCTGGCCAGCAAATTGGCCGCCGAACGTCACCGTCGCAGTCATGGGTTGGATCGGGGCTAGCACGCCGCCGAAGGGGACGTTTAGTGCCAGCGACACACCCGGGATATTCGACGGTAGGGCCACCGAGACCAGGTTCTGGCCGTAGAGGAACGCGCTCCCGACGTTGGGGCCAACACCTCCGAGCGCGGAGATGGCCGCGTGCGGATTCCCCGCCAGCACCGCGTCGAAAAACGTTGTCCCGCTTTGCCCGAGCGCGCCCGCTGACGTGATCACCGGGCCGATGGCATCGAGGGGAAGCTCGATGAACTCCGCTTCGGCGCCCAGCAGCGTGCCGAGCAAGCCGTCGCCGTAGAACTGCGTGATTTCGCTGGAGGCGGCGGCATGCGTGTTAGCGAACTCGGTGCTCAGATACGAGTTCGCGCCAGCGTTCAACAAGTCAACGAACTGGCTGTGATACGCGGCCACCCGGGCGCTGACAGATTGGTATTCCTGGGCTTGCGCATTCAGCAATGACGCGATCGCCGCCGATACCTCATCGGCGGCCGGTGCCGCGATGCCGACCGTTGCGGTGGCGACTGCGGCGTTGGCCGCGCTGATGGTCGAGCCGAGGTGACCCAATTGCGCGGCCGTTTGAGCGATGATGCCGGGCACGACTTTGACAAACGACATAGCTGCCGTCGTCCTCTCTGCTTGTGTTGGCTTGCGTTCTCCAACACTTCATAGAGGGCGGCATCGGCTACCGATCCCAACCGCCGCGGGCGCTCCCGCTAAGCCGGATCGGTGAAAACCGGTTGCTCCCCGGACATTCCAGCGACCACGGCAGCGATCTGGTTGGGCGAGCCGATCAACCCGGTCTGCAAAACCGATTCGAGCTTCAGCGCGGACGCGGCGTCGTTACTCATCCACGTCTCGTCGTACAGGCGCTTGGCGGCACGAATTGCATCCGGTGACTTTGAGGCGATCTCCTCCGCGAGCTCGCGAGCCGCCGACAGCGGATCCGCGGCCGTCCGGGTCACCAAGCCGAGCTCGGAACCCTCGCTGCCGGAAACAATTCGGCCAGTAAACGTCAGCTCTTTCGCGACGTCGATCGGCAGCACCCTCGGCAGCGTCTGCGTGATGCCCATGTCGGGGACCAGTCCCCACTTGATCTCCAGGATGCTCAGCTTCGCGTCCGGCGCAGCAATCCGGATGTCTGCGCCGAGCGCAATCTGCATGCCGCCGCCGAAGCAGTTGCCGTGGATCGCGGCGATGACCGGCGCCGGTACCAAGGACCAGTCGTAGCTCACGCGCTGGGCGAGGTTGGCCGGGTGGTCCCCGTCTCGGGACAGCAGGACGCCCGTGCCGCGGTCGCCGCTCATGAAACTTGCCACGTCCAAACCAGAGCAGAAGCTCTTGCCCTCGCCGTGCAGGACGACCGCACGGACCGACGCGTCAGCCGCCAGTTGCGCTGCGGCGCTCACCAGGCCTTCGAACATTGCCTGATCGAGGGCATTGTGCTTGTCGGTGCGCACCATCGTCACCGTCGCCACGCCGTTGTCGGCTATCCGCACCCGGACTCTGTCTTCGCTCACGGGTAGCAATCTATCGCGCCGGCGGAGGCGCGCCGACGCAAGAATGCCGCAAGCCGTCAGGCGCACGCTGGGATTACCAATCACCAGAAAGATCAGAACCATGAACGGACGAATCGCAGCATTGGCATCCGCCGCGTTGGCTAGTTGTGGTTTGGGGCTGGCGGCTCCCGCTCAGGCCGGCCCCCTACCGCCGCACACCTGGTGCCCCGGCAATTCCATGGTGTACTCCCGCTACGACCTGTCATCCGGGCCAGGGGTCGCCTACCAATGGGACATGAACGTCTGCCACACCTGGTACTGGGTGCAGAACTCGGCCGGCAACGTTCCATACAAGGGTGAGCTGCCGAGCGATGTGTGGGACGGCGACAACCCGCCGCCGGTCAAGCAGGATTCGTGCGACTTCTGTTGGTAAGCAACGACTTTCAGGCTGCGATGCCGAGGTGCTGGTTGATCTGTGGCCAGTGGAGCAGACCATTCGGGGTGAAAAGGGCCCAGGCTTGCCGCAGGACTGAGGCCTGGGCATCCAAGTAGATCCCAGGAACCCGAGTAGACATACGTCGGCGGAAGTCCGCTGAGTGACCCGTACATACGACACCGTGCCGCTCCCAGACCTCAGGGATCAGTAGCCGCGGCTTAAGCCCGCGGCCAGCGGTGCCGGTGGGGTTTGCGCAGATGGAGCCTGCAATACGCTATGAGACGGACAGGCGGCAGTGGTCGCCGACCCGAACCCGCAGAGAGGAACACCCACATGAGCGCGTCACCGACGGCGATCAACCCGGACGCGCCAGTGCTCGTCACCGGCGCCAGCGGCTACATCGGCAGCTGGATCGTCCGACTCCTCCTCGAGGCGGGACGCACCGTGCACGGCACCGTGCGCAACCCCCAGAAGCCGTCCGGTTTGGAGCATCTGCACAAGCTCTCGGACGACCACCCCGGCCGGCTCCGACTGTTCAAGGCGGATCTGCTCGATGCCGGCAGCTTCGACGAAGCCATGGCAGGCTGCGAACTCGTCATGCACACCGCATCGCCGTTTCTGCTCTCTGGCTATAAGGATGCGGAAGAGGCGCTGGTGCGCCCAGCGCTGGAGGGCACCCGCAACGTGCTGGACTCGGTCAACCGCACGCAATCCGTCAAGCGCGTGGTGCTGACCAGCAGCGTGGTGGCGATCTACGGCGACGCCTCTGAGTCACGCGATGTTCCCGGCGGCGTCTTCACCCCCGAACACTGGAACACCACCAGCAGCGTCGACCACCAGCCGTATCCGTATTCCAAGACGGTTGCCGAGCGGGAAGCGTGGCGCTACGTCCAGGAGCAGGACCGCTGGGACATGGTCACCATCCACCCCGGCATGGTGCTGGGTCCCGCGCTGACCAGTGCCAGCGACTCGGCCAGCTTGAGCACGATGAAGCAGTTCACCGACGGCACCCTGCTCACCGGAGCTCCCGCACTGACCATGGGGGTGGTGGACGTGCGCGATGTGGCCGATGCTCACCTGCGTGCCGGCTTCACCCCCGAGGCGCACGGCCGCTACATCGTCAACGCGGATTCGGTGACGCTGCTGCAGATCGGCAAGATCCTGCGTCGCCAGTACGGGCCGCTCTACCCGTTCCCGAGGACCACGGCCCCCAAGGTGGTGGTAAAGGCCGCCGCACCCCTGGTCGGGCTGACGCGGAAGTTCATCGACCGCAACGTGGGGTTTCCGCTGAAATTCGACAACAGCCGCAGCCGAGACGAGCTGGGACTGACCTATCGGCCCGTCGAGCAGACCGTCAACGAGCACTTCCAACAGATGCTCGATGACGGTCTGGTCCGGCGCAGGCCGGGCGGTCGCTGACCGAACCTCCAGCCCTGGTCGTCGCTACCTGACCTGGAGCAGGTCCACCACGAAGATCAGGGACTCGCCGGGCCTGATGACACCACCGGCGCCACGGTCGCCGTAGGCGAGGTGGGCGGGGATGTGCAGCTGACGGCGACCGCCGACCTTCATGCCCTGCACGCCCTGATCCCAGCCCTGGATGACCTGGCCGACCCCGAGCCGAAAAGTCAACGGCTCACCGCGGTTATAAGAGGCGTCGAACTCCTCGCCGGTGGAGTGCGCCACGCCGACGTAGTGCACGACCACCGTGTTACCGGCGGTAGCCTCCGGGCCGTCGCCCTCGACGACGTCGGTGATGACCAGGTCGGTGGGCGGCTCCCCGCCGGGGAAATCGATCTCGGGCTTCTGTGCAGTCATGCTCACCACATTGGCAGACGGTCGCCGGCGGCCTTGCCGACGGGTGGCTTTTGGTTTGATCAGATCAAGCCAGGTATCAGAGCCTTACGCTCGGCGGGGTAATCGGGAAACTTCTCGCGATACCACTTGTGCGTGGCGAACGCCCTCGGGACCAGGTTGCCTGCCGTGATCAGGAAGATGACAACACCGGCGAGCGACCAGGTCAACAGGGCGAACCCGGCCCAGGCGATCAGCTCGCCCAGGTATGCCGGGCTGCTGACGAACCTGAAGCCACCGCCGTACGGAATCTTGTATTCGGTTGTGCCCGTGCATTTCTTGTCGCGCAAATTGCGCACGATCGACTCCGACCGAACCAACAGGATGAATCCACCTAGGTAGACAATCAGCCCGGCGAGAAACCGGGGATCGGTCAGCCAATCGGTGCCGTACTGATGCTTGTAGTCGTGGCTGAAGAACGAGCCATTGAGGTAGCCATGCATCGAGGTGACCGCCATTCCCATGGCGAGCACCGAGAGGTTGAAGGTACTGCTTTTGCCCGGCACCTGTCTGATCGACAGCGGGAAGAACCAACCCCGATTGCTGTAGTGCAGCAGCCAGATGGCCGCAAGGACCAACGGCGTGGCGTGGAATCGAAGCGGCCCGGTCAGGTAGAAGATCGCGAACACCACGGTCGCGGGGATTTCCATCAGCCACCAGCCCAGCTTCGGATTGAGATTCACCCCGCGCGCTGTGGAGGCGAACCGGCCATACGAAGCCAGCTGGAACATGCCGCCGATGATCACAAATGCTGCGAAAGCCAGGGCGATCGTCAAGACCGTGTCATAGACAGTGTTGCCGGTGTACCAATTCATCGAGCTTCTCCCGAGACAGCGGAACGCGCGTCCCGAGTACCCTAACCAGGGCGATTTTGGTGGAGCTGCCGGGAATCGAACCCGGGTCCTACGGCATTCCCTCAAGGCTTCTCCGTGCGCAGTTCGCTATGTCTCTGCTCGGATCTCCTGGTCACGCGAACAAGCCAGGATGACGATCCCAGTCGCTGTTGGTGTCCCGATGAGTCCCGCGACCGAACTCATCGGTGGATCCCTCTAAATGACGCCAGGGTCCGGGTCGAGGGCTTTCCCGGTCTGACGGACTTGCTGTCGCTTAGGCAGCGAGAGCGAAGTCGCGCTGAGTGTTCTCGGCGCTTAATTGGTTGCAACGACGCTTACGGTGGTCTCTTGCCTGCACCGGCACGCTTCCCTTGATTCGATGCGCGAAGTCGAAACCGTTCAGCCCCTCGCATCCCCGCCGAACCTCTCGGCAGGAAAATCCATGGTACGCCCCTCCCAACGAGGGGCAACGCATTTATGTTCCGGAGCGAATGCCCCCGGCCTAGGCGACCGGGGGCATTCAACGCCGTCGAGCGTGGGGCCTACGGCGGGCTTCGTTGCGATTTTCCTGCGTAAGGCCCACGCTCGGCGCGACGGCACGTTAGCTGATGCCGACGGCCTCCTTGGCGATGGCGGCGACGCGGGTCTGCGCGGCGGAGATGATGCGCTGCCGCTCCTTGTGCGCCTCCTCGTAGGCGATGATGACGCGCACGTCGCGCGGCGACTCCAGATCCTTGATGGCGGCCACGGCGTCGTTGACGTTGAGGTCGTCGTAGTTCTTGATCGGCAACTCGCTGGCGTCCAGCACACCCACCGACTCGCGACCCGAGTGCAACGCATCCGCAGTGCGGTCCGCTCCCTCGTTGCGGGTGACCCGTTCAGCGGCCCGCAGCGCGGCGTTCTGCGACGCCGAGACGGCCTTCGCCGCGATCTCGCTAGCGTTGCCACCACGCTCGACCAGCTCCTTGAACGCCGGACCCGCATTGCGCAGGGTCTCGACCGCACGGTCGATGCCGCGCGCCGACCAGGTGACCGGCAAGTTGACGAACTTCACCGCGGTGCCGGCGGCCATCTGTACCGGGGTGCGACGCAGCGCGGCCGGACCGCCCAGCGCGTCCTCGGCCAGCACGGTGGTCAGCCAGTCGACCGTCGCCGAGTGCGCGGTGATCAGGCGGGTCGCCAACGCCTCGACGTCCTTGTTCTTCGCGGCAACGGCCAGCGCCTTGGTGTAGCGGGCGCGGTCCAGCAGCTGGTCCTCGAGCGCCAGGTCACCCAGCAGCGCCTCGTCGAACGGCTCGGCCTGTTCGGTCAGCGCCTTGACCGCGGCAGCGGCGCGGCCCAGGAACGGGCCGATCACGTCCGGGTAGCCGCCCAGCTCCCGAATCGCCGACTGAATGGCGTCGGCACGCTCACGGCCGTTCTCGGCATTCTGCGTGAGCTCGCGGCGCACCGCCTCCGTGCGAGCCTGGGCCACACGGGTTTCGGCGATCTGAATTTCGGTGTTGGTCAGATCGAGCAGAGTGCGAAGCTGCGCGAGCAATCTGGTCGTATCCGGTGAAGTCATTATTGTTTGGCCTCCTAAGGCTTCCGTCGTGTAGTGGCGCAGAGCGCGCCTGTACTACTTCGGCTACCCATCCCTCCGGGGACATCAACATCTGCCGCGATCTTGTGACATAGATCGCTTTGCAGGACGCGAGCAAACGAATTAGGCCGTCAAATCACAAAATTCAGATGTGTAACTATCCGCTCGGCCACGTCTTGATCACCCTCGAACGCGATTTCTTGGCTGCGCCGCGGGCACAACGGACGTCCGCCAGCAAGCCGGGTGAACTGCAGTGCATCGACGCGAATCGCCGTCGTTGGCTCCTGTCCGCCGAAATCGTCCACCACCCGCGCGCGGCCGTTGACGGCCACACGCATCTGCCGGGCCAACGGCCCGGTCAGGTCGATGAGGACCCGCGAACCGTCCGGGGCTCCGGCGCGCTTGCCCACCACGAACCCCATCGATGTCGCGATTTCCGCGAGAGACAGTCGCGCCGCCGGACCGATCAGATCCTCGTCGGCCGACGGTCGCTCCAGGCCGACGCGGATGTCCTGTTCGTGCATCCAGCAATCGAACACCCGGATACGCATGAACCGCCCGTAGCTGTCGGGGCCCGCGGGGGTGACGCCCACCGCGTTCCACTCGTCGAGGGACATGTCTTCGAGCACTTTGCGGCGCGTCCCGGTCACCTCGCGGAACCGCTCGAGCACCGCGGCACCGGTCTCTTTGCGCAGATGCCGCACCCAGCACTCGTTCATCACGCCGATGTCGTTGCGCACATGCTCAAGCGCGGAGACGTCAATATCGGGCGCGGGCGGGCTGATGCCTTGCAGGAACGACTCGGTGCCGATGATGTGTGACACGACGGCCTGCACGTCCCACCCGGCCAGCGCGCTGGGCGCCCGCCAGTCGGCCTCGGACAACCCGCCGAGCAACTCATCGAGTTGATCCCACACCGTGAACAGGCCCGTCAGGACTTCGGACTTATCGAGCAGCGTTACCGGACGGTCAGCCATGTTCGGATAGTAGGCCCTTGGTGTCAGCCCATACCCTTGGCTCGGCGTCCGAGTTCTCGAATCACCTCACGCTGGGCGTCGCGCTTGGCCATGTCCTGGCGTTTGTCGTGCGCTTGCTTGCCGCGGGCCAAAGCCAGCTCGACCTTGACCTTGCCGTCGTAGAAGTACATCGACAACGGCACCAGCGCATAGTTGCCCTCGCGGATTTTGCCGATCAGCGTGTCGATCTGGCGCCGGTGCAACAGCAGCTTCCGGTTGCGTCGTGGTTCATGGTTCGTCCAGCTGCCGTGCCGGTACTCCGGGATGTGCACATTGCGCAACCAGATCTCGCCGTCGTCGACCGTGGCGAACGCGTCGACCAACGACGCGTGCCCCTCGCGCAGGCTCTTGACCTCGGTGCCCTGCAATGCGACACCGGCCTCGAAGACCTCGAGGATCGAGTAGTTGTGCCGCGCCTTGCGATTGCTGGCGATGATCTTCCGCCCGTCGCCGCGCGACTTGGTCGCCACCGCTACCGCCGGATGTAGATGCGCAGCGTCGCGTACGCGGTCAACCCCGACATCGCCACGCCGAGCAACAGCAGGATCGGCGAGATATAGAGGATGTCGGCGTAGTCGACCCTGGCGATCAGGTTGGCTTGATAGAACTCGTTCAGCGCATCGTCCAAGAACAATGCCCGCACCAGTATCAGGCCGGCGATCGCAATGCCCACACCAATCGTTGCCGCGAGCGTCGCCTCCACCAGGAACGGCAGCTGGGTGTACCAGCGACTCGCGCCTACCAGCCGCATGATGCCGATCTCGGTGCGACGGGTGTAGGCCGCGACCTGAACCATGTTGGCTATCAACAGAATTGCCCCGACCGCTTGGACCAGAGCGACCGCGAAGGCCGCATTACTCAGCCCGTTCAACACGGCGAACAGCCGGTCGATCAGCTCCTTCTGGTTCAGCACCGACTGCACACCGGGCTGGGGCGGCGGCCCCATCATCTCGGCGTCAAAGTCCTTGTGCTGTTCGGGGTTGTTCAGCTTGACGATGAACGACGCCGGGAAGGAGTCCTTGCCCGCCACGTCCTTGTACTGCGGGAATTTGCGGATCGCGTCGTCATAAGCCTGCTGACGGTTCAGGAACCGCACCGACTTGACGTCCTGTCGCTTCTCGATCTTCTCCCGCAGCGCCTTGCACGGATTGTCGCTGCAGGTCGGGTCGTTGGCAGAGACATCGTCGGTGAGGAACACCTGGGTCTCCACCCGGTCCAGGTAAATGGCCCGCGAGTTCTCGGCCAGGCGCACTACCAGCAATCCGCCACCGAACAGGCCGATCGAGATGGCCGTCGTCAGGATCATCGCGATCGTCATGGTGACGTTGCGACGAAATCCGGTAAGGACCTCGTTGAGTAGGAATCCGAAGCGCACTTAGCGATCCATCCCGTAGACGCCACGCTGTTCGTCGCGAACCAGCCTGCCCAGTGACAACTCGACCACACGCTGGCGCATCGCGTCCACAATGTGATGGTCGTGCGTCGCCATCAGCACGGTGGTCCCGGTGCGGTTGATCCGCTCCAACAGATCCATGATGTCCTTACTGGTGTCTGGGTCGAGGTTGCCGGTGGGCTCGTCGGCCAGCAGCACCAGCGGCCGGTTGACGTACGCGCGGGCGATCGCCACCCGCTGTTGCTCACCACCGGAGAGTTCGTGCGGCAATCGGTTCGCTTTGCCCGACAAGCCAACCGTTTCGAGCACTTCGGGCACCACCCGGTTGATCGCGTCGGTGCGCCGGCCGATGACCTCCAGCGCGAAGGCCACGTTGTCGTACACCGTCTTCTGCTGCAGCAGCCGGAAGTCCTGGAAGACGCACCCGATCACCTGACGCAGCTTCGGCACGTTGCGGCCGCGCAACTTGTTGACATGGAACTTCGACACCCGGATGTCGCCGGATGTCGGTGATTCCGCCGCCAGCAGCAGCCGCATGAATGTCGACTTGCCCGAACCCGACGGACCGATGAGGAAAACGAACTCACCCTTGTCGATCTTGACGTTGATGTCATCCAAGGCCGGACGGGCCGACGATTTGTACTGCTTGGTGACATGTTCCAGGGTGATCATCACGGCACGCCAGTGTAGCGGGGTGTTTCGTCGAGCCGCGAAACTCAGCGACCGGGAGCCGGCAAACCGGGCAGCAACGGCGCCGGCGGTGGCGGATTCGGACTAGGCGTTGACGTCGGCGTGCAGAACGGCGGGATGCACGGCAACTGGATCAACGGCGTGGTCGTTGTGGTGGTCGTCGGCGGCGGGGGCGTCGTCGTCGGGGTCGGCGTCTGGGTGGGGGTTACGGACGTCGACGGCTGCTGTACCCGGGTGCGCGGCACCCAGGTGTAGTTGGGGTCGGGCACGAACCCCGGCGGCACCACCTGAGACGGCGGCGTAGTGCTGCGCGGCTCCTCGCGCGGGCTGTAGGTCTCGTAGGTCCACCACAGCGCGAGGAACGCGACGATCAGCACCAAGGTCGACGTGCGGACACGGCCGCCGAACAGGTGGCTCGGTGCGCGCCGCTCCCCCCTGTCTCGGCGCTTGTGCAGCAGGTTCGGCTTCAATTTCATCGCTGCGCCACCGAACCCTTGTCCGCGCCCGTCACCTCACTGCGCTCCGGGTCAGGGACGCCTCCGTCGTCGACAACCCCGACCGTCGCGTCGGCTGCGGTGACGATGCCGGCGCGGGCCAGCGCGCGGATGACCAACACCCGCAACTGTCGCCCCGCCTCGAACTGCTTGCCCGGTAGCGTGCGCGCCACCAAGCGCAGCGTAACGGTGTTGACCTCAATGCTCTCCACACCCATCACGGTGGGCGCATCGAGCAGCAACTCGCCCAGCACCGCGTTGTCAAGGGCACGCTCACACTCCTGGTGCAGGACTTCGTTGACCCGGTTCAGGTCGGCGCTGGTCGAGACCGGGATGTCGACCACCGCGCGCGCCCAGTCCTTGGACAGGTTGATGGTCTTGACGATCGAGCCGTTGGGAATGGTGAACAACTCACCGTCCGACGAACGGAGCCGGGTGACCCGCAGCGTGACGTTCTCGACGGTGCCGCGCGCCTCCGCCGCGACCCCGGTAACCGTCAGCGACACCAAATCTCCGAAGCCGTACTGCCGCTCAACGATGATGAAGAACCCCGACAGCAGGTCCTTGACCAGCTGCTGAGCCCCGAAACCCAGGGCGGCGCCGACGACCGTCGCCGGCGCGACGAGCCCGCCCACCGAGAACTGCAGCACGTTGCTGATCTGCATGATCACGATGATCGAGATCAGCACGATGGACACCCACGAGATCACCGACGCCACCGCCTGGCGGTGCTTGGTCGCCTCCGAGCGCACCAGCGCGTCGCTCTCGGTGAAGCCCTCGTCGAGTGAGCGGGTCACCCGTTGCGCCACCCAGTTGACGAACCTGGCGGCCAGCACCGCGGCGATGACCAGCATCGCGATCCGCAGACCCCGGGTGATGATCCACTCACCGATCTGGCCACGCCAGAAGTCGTGCCACCGCTGCGCCGCGGAGGCGATACCTAAGGCAGGGCCCGATAAAAGCACAGTGTTAGTCGTCATCTTTCCTGTTGCGCCACCGGATCCCTGCTTCCAGGAACCCGTCGATGTCTCCATCCAGTACGGCCGCAGGATTGCCCACCTCGTACTCGGTGCGCAGATCCTTGACCATCTGGTAGGGGTGCAGCACGTATGACCGCATCTGGTTTCCCCAAGAGCTGCCGCCGTCGCCCTTCAAGGCGTCGAGCTCGGCGCGCTCCTCAGAACGCTTACGCTCCAACAACTTTGCCTGAAGTACCCGCAACGCCGAAACCTTATTCTGCAATTGCGACTTCTCGTTCTGGCAAGTGACGACGATACCGGTCGGGATGTGGGTGAGTCGAACCGCCGAGTCGGTGGTGTTGACCGATTGGCCGCCCGGCCCACTCGATCGGTAGACGTCGACGCGGATGTCGCCTTCCGGGATGTCGATGTGGTCGGTGGTCTCCACCACCGGCAGCACCTCGACCTCCGCAAAAGAGGTCTGACGTCGGCTTTGGTTGTCGAACGGGCTGATCCGCACCAGCCGGTGGGTGCCCTGTTCCACCGACAGCGTGCCGTAGGCGAACGGCGCGTGCACGGCGAAGGTGGCGCTCTTGATGCCCGCCTCTTCCGCATACGAGGTGTCGAACACCTCGACCGGGTATTTGTGCTGTTCAGCCCAGCGGATGTACATCCGCATCAGCATCTCGGCCCAGTCGGCGGCGTCCACACCGCCGGCACCCGAGCGAATTGTGAGCAACGCCTCACGTGCGTCGTACTCGCCGGACAGCAAAGTGCGCACTTCGGTGGCCTCGATGTCGGCCCGCAACGCCTTGAGTTCGGCGTCGGCTTCGGCCAGCGCGTCGTCGGCGGCGGCACCCTCTTCCTCGTCGGCCAGCTCGTAGAGCACCGGCAGGTCGTCGAGGCGGCGGCGCAGTTCCTCGATGCGGCGCAACTCCCCTTGCGCATGGGACAGTTCGCTGGTGACCCGCTGGGCACGGTTCTGGTCGTCCCAGAGCTTGGGGTCCGACGCTTCCTGTTCGAGCTTTTCGATTCGACTCTTCAGACCGTCGACGTCCAGTACCCGTTCGACCGTGGTCAGGGTCGCGTCAAGGGCTGCGATATCTGCTTGACGGTCAAGTTCCACAGGCGCCCACGTTACCGTCAGCACCGTCTAGCATCAGAAACCATCAGTCGCACCCCCGGCTGCGACGCCCAGCCCAACGCGTCGCAACCGGCATGAACAGAAGGTCGGTATGCGTCCCTACCACGTCGCCATCGTCGGCTCCGGTCCGTCGGGGTTCTTCGCCGCCGCTTCCCTGCTCAAGGCCGCCGATGCGGCCGACGAGCTGGACGTGGCCGTCGACATGCTCGAGATGCTGCCCACCCCGTGGGGGCTGGTGCGCTCCGGCGTGGCGCCCGACCACCCCAAGATCAAGTCGATCAGCAAACAATTCGAGAAGACCGCCGCGGACCCGCGGTTCCGCTTTTTCGGCAACGTCGTCGTGGGTGAACACATCGAGGCCGCCGAACTGGCCGAGCGATACGACGCGGTGGTCTACGCCGTGGGCGCGCAGTCGGACAAACCGCTCAACATTCCCGGCGAGGATCTGCCCGGCAGTATCTCCGCGGTCGACTTCGTGGGTTGGTATAACGCGCACCCCCATTTCGAGGACAAGACACCGAATCTGTCCGGCGCCCGCGCGGTCGTGGTCGGCAACGGCAACGTCGCGATCGACGTCGCCCGCATCCTGGTCACCGATCCCGACGTCCTGGCGCAAACCGACATCGCCGACCACGCGCTGGAGTCGCTGCGGCCGTGCGGGGTCGACGAGGTGGTGATCATCGGCCGCCGCGGTCCACTGCAGACGGCGTTCACCACACTGGAATTGCGTGAACTCGGCGAGCTCGAGGGTGTCGACGTGATCGTCGACCCGGCTCAGCTGGAGAACATCACCGAAGAGGAAGCCGAGGCGGCGGGCAAGACCACCAAGCAGAACATCAAGGTGCTGCGGGGGTACGCCGAACGCGCGCCGCGCCCCAACCACCGCCGGATCGTGTTCCGTTTCCTGACCTCACCGATCGAGATCAAGGGCGAGCAGCAGGTGGAAAGCATCGTGCTGGGCCGCAACGAGCTGGTCACCGACGAGAGCGGATGGGTGTCGGCCAAGGACACCGGCGAACGCGAGGAACTGCCGGCGCAACTCGTCGTCCGCTCGGTCGGCTACCGCGGCGTGCCCACTGCGGGCCTGCCGTTCGACGAGAAGCGGGGCACCATCCCGAACACGGACGGCCGCGTGGACGGCAGCCGCAATGAATATGTCGTCGGCTGGATCAAGCGCGGCCCCACCGGGGTGATCGGCACCAACAAGAAGGACTCGCAGGACACCGTCGACACGTTGCTGGCGGACCTGGCCGGCGCCGCCCTGTCGGACTTCCCCGCCGACCACGGCGACCGGCTCGCCGCCTGGCTGGTCGAACGGCAACCCAAAGTGGTCACCTCGGCGCAGTGGGAGGTTATCGACCGGTTCGAGCGGGCGGCCGGCGAGCCGCACGGCCGGCCCCGCGTCAAGCTGCCGAACCTGGCCAAGCTGCTACACGTCGGACACGGCTGATCACGGGTCGAACAACACCCCGGGATTGAGGATCCCGGCCGGGTCCAGCGTGTGCTTGACCGCCCGCAGCGCCGCGGCGAACGGGCCGGGTCGTTGCCGGTCATACCACGGCCGGTGGTCGCGACCGACCGCGTGGTGGTGGGTGATGGTCCCACCGGTGGCGCTGATCGCTTCGGAGACAGCGGCTTTCATCTCGTCCCACTGTGCGTCCAGGGATCCCCACCGGCCCGCGGCATAGATCCCGTAGTAGGGGGCCGGCCCGTCGGGATAGACGTGGGTGAACCGGCAGGTCACCACGCCGGCGCCGCAGACCCGCTCGATCACGGCGCGGGCGGCACCCGTCACCGCGGCATGCAAGGTCTCGAATCCGTCCCAGGTGCAAGCGGTTTCGAAGGTCTCGGCGATGACGCCGTGACGCGCGAGGGCGTCGCGTTGGTAGGGCATGCGGAGGAACGCCGAACGCCAGCTCTCCGAAGCGTCGGCCGAACCCGGTTCGGCGCCGTGGGAGTCACGGCTGCGGCGTGCGATGACGGTGCCGCCGTGTTCGGCGGCGATCTCGATGGCGCGGTTGAGCCACGGATCTATCGGGTGGTCCGCGGATTCGAAGGCGAGCACCAATAATCCGCCGCCGACGGCGGTACCCGCATTGAGGAACGCTTCGGCGGGATCGAGCAGTCGGCAGTTCGCCGGGAACAGCCCGGCCTGCGCGATGATGCGGGTAGCGGTGACCGCGGCGGTCCAGTCTTCAAACGCCACCGACGCGGTCACTTGCCAGCGGGGCCGGTTCTGCAGCCGCATCCACGCCTCGGTGATGACGCCGAGGGTGCCTTCGGAGCCGACGAAGAGCCGGTCCGGAGACGGCCCGGCACCCGAACCCGGCAGCCGACGGGATTCGCTGACCCCGGCCGGAGTGACCACCCGCACCGATTCGGTCAGATCGTCGATGTGGGTGTACAGGGTGGCGAAGTGCCCGCCGGCGCGGGTGGCGAGCCAACCGCCGAGGCTGGAAAAGGCGAACGACTGCGGAAAGTGGCGCAGCGTCAGGTTGTGCCGGCGCAGCTGGTCCTCGATCCATGGCCCCAGCGCCCCCGCCTGGATCCGGGCCGCCCGACTGACCTGGTCGACCTCGACCACCGCGCTCATGGCGCTGACGTCCAGCGTGATCGCCGGCGCCTCGAAGCGGGGTTCCACCCCGCCCACCACGGAGCTGCCGCCGCCGTACGGAATGACCGAAATCCGTTCGCGGGTGCACCAATCCAGCACATCGATGACATCCTGCTCACGGCGCGGGCGCACGATCAGGTCCGGAACATGGTCGAGCTTGCCCTGCAGATTGCGGGCGACGTCGCGAAATGCTTTGCCGCGCGCGTGACCTGCCCTATCGATGACCTGACTGGAGCACAGCGCCGCCAGTGCCGCCGGCGGCGTGACTCGCGGGCCGGGCAGCCCGAGCGCGGCAGGATCCGGCGGACGGTGGTCGGTGAGGTCGTGGCCGGGCAGCATCGCCGCCACGCGGGTCACCAGCTCGTCCGTCTCCTGCTGCGTGAGGGCCTGTTCGAGCGTCCCCCACCCCCACCACGAACGCATGCCGGTGGGTCAGCGCTTGAGAACGACGAAGGCCCCGAAGGCGACCAGCAGCGCCAGCGCCAGCATGATGCCCCAGCCGGCACCGGCGAATATCCAGGTGACGGCGATCAGGGCCAGAAACGGGGACGCCGCGAAAAGCGCGATTCCAGGGTTCTGCCTGATCACCGCCAGCGCGCTCTTGGCCCGGATCGGGTCGATTTCCTTGCCTGCCATTCGTTCAGAATGCCAGGTGAGCGGCACAATGCAAGCCGGTCAAGCCGATCGGCGAGGATGAATGTGACAAGCCGAGAGGGGTGGCACCAAATGACCATCACTACCGAGGAGCGCGCCGAGCTCCAGACGGCGGTTCGCGACCTGTTGCACGACCGCTGCACCGAGGCCGACGTACGGCGGGTGATCGGCACCGACGAGGGATTCGACCGCGAACTCTGGGGACTGCTGGCCGGGCAAGGCGTCACCGGCGTATTGGTCGACAGCGCATCCGGAGGCGTCGGCCTGGGCCCACTCGAGGTCGAGGCGATCGCCGAGGAGATCGGTGCGGCGCTGCTTCCCTCGCCGTGGTTGTCCAGTTCGGTGCTGACCGTCGCACTGATTCAGGCGGCCGGCGCCGAGGATGACAAGCGGCGGCTGCTCCCCGGCCTTGCTGACGGCACGAAGCTCGGGACGGTCGCCATCACCGGTCCGCGGGGCACGTGGACCGCGAATGACGTTGCGGTGGAGGCCGATACGTCCGGCGCATTGTCGGGTAGCGCCCACTACGTGACCTGGGGGCACGTCGCCGACGTCGTGCTGGTGGTAGCCGACACGGGTGACGGCATCGGCGTATTCGAAGTGACTCCGGATGCTGCAGGACTAACCCATTGCGCTGAAACGGTTTTCGATCCCACCGTGCGACTGTCGACGTTCACCTTCGACAACACTCCCGCGCGACGGCTGGGCACCGCGGGCTGGGAGGCCGTCCAGGAAGCGCTGGATATGGCCGTGCTTGCGCTCGCCGGTGAACAGGTCGGCGGCTCCCGCCGGATCTTCGACATCACCGTCGAATACCTCAAGACGCGCATTCAATTCGGCCGGGTGATCGGCAGCTTCCAGGCACTCAAACACATGGCCGCCGACCTGCTGCTGGAAAACGAGTCGGCGACGTCGGCGGCCCACCATGCGGCCGCGATGATGGCGGCGCGGAGCGAAAAGGCCGGGGGTGCGCTGGCGTTGGCCGGATTCGTGTGCGCCGAGACCTATGAGTCCACCGCCATGCAGGCCATCCAGATGCACGGCGGCATCGGCTTCACCTGGGAGCACCCCGCGCACCTGTTCGTGCGCCGGGCGCGTACCGGTATGCATTTGTTCGGTCCCCCAGCGGTGTACCGGGAACGCTACCTCGTTTCGAAAGGCGCCTGACATGTCATTGCCCACTGTCGACGAACTGCGTTCGGAAGTCCGGGACTGGTTGCAGCAGAACTGGACGGGACTGCCCAAACATGACGACCCCTGGAGCAGTTCGCCGGAGCGCATCGCCTGGCTGGAGCGGGTCCTGGACGCGGGATACGCGGTGCCGACCTACCCCACCGAATGGTTCGGCCGCGGCTATCCCAACGATCTCGCCGCGCACATCCGGCGGGAGTTCACCGCCGTCAAGGCGCCCGGGGCGGGGCAGGACAAATACAACATTCCGGCCAACACGATTCTGAAGCTCGGCTCAGTCCCGCTGAAGCAACAACTGCTGCAAGATTTCCTGACCGAGCGGGCCCGCACCTGTCTGCTCTACAGCGAACCCGGTGCGGGTTCCGATCTCGCGGGTGTACGCACCACGGCGGTGCGAGACGGCGACCACTGGGTGGTCAACGGGCAGAAGGTGTGGACGTCCGGCGCGCAGACCGCGGACTATGCGCTGCTGATCGCCCGCACCGACTGGGACGCACCAAAACACAAGGGGCTCACCTTCTTCCTGCTGCCGATGAAGCAGCCGGGCATCGATGTGAGGCCGCTGGTGCAGATCACCGGCGAGTCCCATTTCAACGAGGTGTTCATCACCGATGCGCTAGTGCCCCACGACCATCTGCTCGGCGCCGAGGGCGACGGCTGGCGCGCACTGCAGACCGCACTGGCCTATGAACGATCCATCATGGGCGACACCGGGCGCTCGTCGCGCAATCGGTCACGGGCGGACGACCTGATCGCACTGGCGCGTGAGCACGGCCGGCTCGATGATGCCGCGGTGCGGCGTTCGCTGGCTGAAGTGTTGGCGCTGCGAGAACTCAACGCGCTCAACAACGCCCGCGCCAAGGCCAGCACCGAGCAGGGGACGTCCAGTTCGATCATGTCGCTGGGCAAGCTGGCGATGTCGCGGATCCTGCACGCCGAGGCGCGGCTGAAGACCGAGCTGATCGGCGCGGCGGCGCTGCTGGCCGGCCGGGACAACCCGGAGTCCGACGATGTCAATTTCCTTGCACTGAACGCGTTTTTCACCTCGATCGGTGGCGGCACCGACCAGATCCAGCGCAACATCATCGGGGAACGAGTCCTCGGGCTACCCAAGGAACCAGAAGCCGACCGCGACATTCCCTTCCGCCAAGCCCGCCGGAATTGACCTTGCACCTCGCGGCCGGTGAGGACCGAAGTCCCTACCGGTCCGCAACGGACCTCCGTAACGTCGTAGTTGTGGACAAAGACGTGCTGCAGAACGCGGTGCTGCTGGCTTGCCGGGCGCCGTCGGTGCACAACAGCCAGCCGTGGCGCTGGGTGGCCGAGGGCAACGCCGTGCACCTGTTCGTCGATCGCAACCGAACCGTACCCGCCACAGACGATTCCGGCCGCGAAGCGCTGATCAGTTGCGGTGCGGCACTGGATCACCTCCGCGTCGCCATGACCGCCGCGGGCCGGCGCGCGGGCACCGCCCGCTTCCCCAACCCCAACAACCGCGATCACCTGGCCACGCTCGAATTCAGGCCGATCGACCAGGTCACGGCGGCCCAGCGCGATCGCGCGGGCGCCATCCTGCAGCGCCGCACCGATCGGCTGCCGTTCGACCGACCCGTCTACTGGAACCAGTTTGAAACGCTGCTGCGCAGCACACTCGACGACGACGCCGTCACTCTGGACGTCCTCGAGGACGAGAAACGACCGCGCCTGGTGGAGGCGTCCCAGCTCAGCGCGGCGCTGCGCCGCGACGATGCGTCCTATCATGCCGAACTCGATTGGTGGACTTCGCCGTTCGTGCTGTCGGACGGCATGCCGCCGTCCGCGCTCGCGTCGGACAGCGAGCGGCTGCGGGTGGATGTGGCCCGGAACTTTCCGGTCCGCGGTCACCAGGACCGGCGCCCCGAAATCGCGACGGACTGGTCGAAGATCCTGGTGCTGTCGACGCCGGAGGACACCCGCGCCGACATCCTCAGATGTGGCGAAACACTTTCCAAGGTGCTGCTGGAATGCACCATGGCCGGAATGGCAACCTGCACGCTGACCCACCTGATCGAAGCGGACCGCAGCCGTGACATCGTGCGTGACCTGATCGGTGGGCGCGGCGAGCCCCAAGTTCTGATCCGCGTGGGGATCACGCCGGTGATGGAAGCGATCGAGCCGCCGACACCACGCCGACCCTTGAACACCGTCCTGGAATTCCGCGAACCATCACGAGAAAGGTGACCCCATGACCGACGAGCCGATCACCGTCCTATCTGAAAGCGAGAGTTGGGATCTGCTGGGCACCGCCGCGCTCGGCCGGCTGGTGACCACTTTCGCCGGTGAACCGGAGATCTTCCCGGTCAACTACGTGGCGCAGAACCGGACCATTCTGTTCCGGACCGCCGAAGGCACGAAGTTGTTCTCGGCGGTGGGCAATCACACCGTGCTCTTCGAGGCCGATGACCACAATGTCGCCGAAGGCTGGAGCGTGATCGTGCGCGGCCGCGCGCGGTTGCTGAAAACCGACGCCGAGATCGAGGAAGCCGACCGCGCCGGTCTCTACCCGTGGACGTCGACGCACAAATCCAACTACGTGCGCGTCACCCCGACCGAAACCACCGGCCGCCGCTTCGTATTCGGTCCCGAGCCGGACCGCAACGAAACCGTCGCCTAATCGTTCAACGGGTGACCAGCGCGTCCAGTTCGTGAGCGTCGGTGCCGGTGAGCCGGCGATGCATCGCCCAGGCAATGCGCCCGGCCTGTACCTTGGCGCGTTCGGCGGCCGGACCGGTGTACATCTCGTCAACGGTCTGCCGCCACAGCATCAGCCAGCGGACGAAGTGGCTGGCGGACAACGGCGTTCGCCGATGGATGTCCCGATGCGCCGCCAGCGCGCTGCCCCGATAGCGGCCGGCGCGGAACAGTACGGTCTCCCAGAAGTCGCACATGGTGGGCAGATGATTTTCGAGCCCGGTGGCCCGCAGCTGCTCGAACGGTGCGTACAGGACATCGTCGTGCAGCGCCCGGCCGTAGAAGCGGTCCAGCAGCGCTGCGACATCGGCGCGGTCGGCCAGATCGGCGCGGGTTGCCTCACGCATCGTCACACCACCAGCGACAGCGGTCCCCGCGTCGGAGGGTTCTTGCGCCGCTTGCTGATTCGTACCAGACGGGCCACCGCGTTTTCGATTCCCCGGCCCAATAGGTCGACGTCGGCGGCCACCTCGTAGTCGGCGAGAATGCCGAAGTACAGGTGGTCGGCATAGCTGAGCATCGCCACACCGGTCCGCAGGTCCAAAGCCAGCGGCGGCACCGGGTACACCCCCACCACTTCCTTGTTCATGAACCGCAGCGGTCGGCGTGGCCCGGGCACATTGGTCGCGACCGTCACCACGCTGCGCTGCGGCAACCGCATCAGCAAGCCGACCGTCCAGGCCGTCAACACGAACGGGATCCGGTTGCTCAAGGACAGCAGCACATTTCCGGCCTGTCGTTGGCCACTGGACTTCACCCGGCGCAACCGGGTGTGCACGGTGCGCAACCGCTGCACCGGATTCTCCTCATCCACCGGAAGGCTCGGCAGCATCAGCGACACACGGTTGTCGGTCTTGTCGGATGCGTCCGCAGAACGCACCGAAACGGGCACCAGGGTCCGCAGCGAATCCGCCAGCGGCTGCTGACCGTGTTCGATCATGATATTGCGGTAGCTCTCGGTGATCGCTGCCAGCGCAACGTCGTTGACGGTGACCTGAAAGGTCTTGGCGACCAGGTCGATATCGGCCATCGGGACCCGCGCGCCGCTGAACCGGCGCAGGTCACTGAGCGGGCCGGTCAGCGCAGACGGGGCCGGGCTGAGCAGGCCCGCGGCGAGTTCGCCGGCACCCTGCGCGGCCCGGACGATGCCGGCCGTCACGGCGGCTGACGCGTTGATCAGGCCGCCGAGCAGCGACGTGCGCTGCGACACAGACTTTTTGGGCTCGTGAGCTGCTCGTACGTGATCGGCGAAACTTGCCACGCCGTCGTCGCACAAGCCGATCAGCATGTGGGTGGCCGCGATTCCATCGGCCATGCAGTGATGCACTTTGGTCAGCATCGCCCAGCGGTCGTCGGCGAGCCCCTCGATGACCCACACCTCCCACAACGGTCGATCACGGTCCAGACGCCTTGCCATCACATCGGCGATCAGCCCGAACAATTCCCGATCGCCGCCCGGTTGCGGCAGTGCGGCGCGGTGCACGTGCCGTTGGAGATCGAAATCGGGGTCGTCCACCCAGTCGGGTGCCCCGAAGTCCAACGGATGCACCCGCAGACGCTGCCCCAGCCGCGGACAGCTGCCGATCCGTTGGGCGAAGGTTGACATCAACGTTTTCTGCTCGGGAACCGGCCCTTCGATGACCGCGATCCCGCCGATGGCAAGGCTGACCCGCGGATTGGCGTCTTCGGCTTTGAGGAATCCGGCGTCCAGCGTGGTCAGGTGCTCCATGAGTATCACTATTCGCCGGCGGGATCGGCCAGAGCAGGGCCAAAGGTCCCACGCTGCCAGGGCTTCCTGCCCTGCCGCAGCGGCGGGCGGTGAACGATCCTGGAAGGCATGACCACCGTCATCGATAGAAAGGGTCCGGCACCGATGAGCGCCCAATTCCCGGATGCCGGCACGCTGCGGACGGTCCTGACCCTGGCCACCCGCGCGCCCTCGATCCACAACACCCAACCGTGGCGCTGGCGGGTCGGCACCGAGCGCTTGGACCTGTTCTGCGAACCGGACATGCAGTTGCACAGCACCGACCCGGACGGCCGCGACTTGATCATCAGCTGCGGGGTGGCGCTGCACCACTGCGTCGTCGCTTTGGCCTCAATGGGCTGGCGCGCCAAGATAAGTCGCTTTCCCGACGAGACCGACCCGCGCCACCTGGCCAGCATCGAAACCGTTCCGCAGACCCCCGACCCGGCCGACATCGTGTTGGCCGCGGCCATCCCGCGGCGGCGCACCGACCGGCGCGCCTACAGCTCGTGGCCGGTGCCGGGCGGCGACATCGCGCAGATGGCGGCCCGAGCGGCCCGCGTCGGGGTCATGCTGCGCCAGGTCGAAGCCCTGGACCGGATGCGAGACATCGTGGCGCGCGCCGTCCTCGACCATGCCTCCGACGATGCCTACATGCGCGAACTCACCACATGGAGTGGGCGGTACGGCGCGGTGGCGGGCGTTCCGGCGCGCAGCGCGCCGCCGTCGGAGCTCACTGCCCCGATCCCCGGTCGGTTGTTCGCCGGACCCGGCCTGGCCCAGCCGTCCGGCATCTCCCCGGCCGAGGACCGCGGCGCCATCCTGGCCCTGGGCACCGACCGGGACGACCGGCTGTCCCGGCTGCGGGCGGGCGAGGCGACCAGCGTCGTCCTGCTGACCGCCACCGCGATGGGGCTGGCGTGCTCTCCGATCACCGAGCCCCTCGAAATCCCCCAGACGCGTGACGCGGTGCGGGCGGATGTGTTCGGCGGCAGCGGCTTCCCGCAGATGCTGTTGCGGGTGGGCTGGGCTCCGATCAACGCCGATCCGCTGCCGGCGACGCCCCGGCGGGCGCTGGATCAGGTCGTCGAATGGCCCGCAACGCTATTGGAGGAGCGGCGCTGACCAGCGCAGCATTGTTCCACCGCCGGGCGCCTTCTCGATCGCGAACTCACCGCCCACCTCCTCGGCCCGGCGCCGCAGGTTCGTCAGGCCGCTGCCGGTGAACTCATCGGGCATCCCGCACCCGTTGTCGCTGACCTCGATGCACAGGTCGTCCTCCACCCGAATGCGCACCGTCAATGTGGTGGCGCGGGCGTGCCGGGCGGCGTTGCTGACCGCCTCGCGCACCACCGCCTCGGCGTGCTCGGCCAACGAACTGTCGACCACCGACAAGGGACCGATGTACTGCACCGTGGTGCGCAACCCGGAACCGGCGAACTGGCCCACGGCCGCGTCGATGCGCTGCCGCAACCGGGTGATGCCCTGCGCGGCGCCGTGCAGATCGAAGATGGTGGTCCGGATTTCCTGGATGACCGCCTGCAGGTCGTCCACCGCCTCCGAAAGCCGTTGCTGCACTTCCGGTTCGCGGGCGCGGGCCACCGCGCCCTGCAGCGACAGGCCCACCGCGAACAACCGCTGGATCACGTGGTCGTGCAGGTCGCGCGCGATGCGGTCGCGATCGGTCATGACGTCGAGTTCACGCATCTGGCGTTGCGAGGTCGCCAATTGCAGAGCCAGCGCCGCCTGGTCAGCGAACCCGGCCATCATCTCGAGCTGTTCGTCGGTGAAGGACCCGGGACTTCCGGCGCGCAGCACGACGACGACGCCGGCCACGGTCTCAGCGGTCCGCAGCGGCAGCACCAGCACACCGTCGGACGGTCCCTCGATGCCGGGCAGGTCCAACTGATCGATCTGGCGCGGCATGCTGTTGGCGAATACCTCGCCCAACGGGGTCCCGATCACCGGGATGATCTGGCCGGCAACCGGTTTCGTCGCGGCACCGACGGTTTCGATGACCAGCAGCTCGGACACCTCGGTCGCGGGTGTGCTCTGGTCGAGCGGAACGGCCACCAGGGCGGCGTCGGCGGCGGTCAATTTGACCGCCTGTTCCCCGACGAGACGGAACACCGTGGTGGGCTCGGTGCCGGACAACAGTTCGGTCGCGATGTCGCGGGTCGCTTCGATCCAGGATTGCCGCGCCTTGGCCTGTTGGTAGAGCCGGGCATTGGCGATGGCGATGCCCGCGGCGGCCGCCAGCGCCTGCACCAGCACTTCGTCGTCGTCGCTGAACGGTTGCCCGTTGAGCTTGTCGGTGAGGTACAGGGTGCCGAACGCTTCGTCACGGACCCGAACCGGCACCCCGAGGAACGTGCGCATCGGCGGATGGTGCGGCGGGAAGCCCACCGAGGCCGGGTGCAGCGAAATATCATCCAGGCGAAGCGCTTTGGGCTCATCGATCACCACGCCGATGACGCCCAGCCCCTCGGGTAGATGCCCGATTCGGCCGACGGTTTCCTGATCGATGCCCTCGTGGATGAATTGCAGCACACGGTTGTCCCGGTCGTGCACCTCCAGCGCGCCGTAGCGCGCGTCGACGAGGATCGTGGCCGAATGCACGATGGTGCGCAGTGTTTCGTCGAGTTCGAGTCCCGACGTCACCACGAGCATCGCTTCGAGCAGACCGTCCAGGCGGTCGCGTCCCTCGACGATCTGCTCCACCCGGTCCTGCACCTCGACCAGCAGTTCGCGCAGCCGCAGTTGGGAGAGCGTGTGCCGCAGCGGTCCCAGGCCCGGGTCTTCGGTTGTCATCGCCACTCACTCGATGGCCGTGTTCGCTTCAACTCCGTTGCGAATACGGCTGCTTGGGTCCTCCGCTCCATTCCCAGCTTCGCCAGCAGCCGGGACACATAGTTCTTCACGGTCTTCTCGGCCAGAAACATCCGGTCCGCAATCTGTTTGTTGGTCAGGCCCTCGCTGAGCAGACCGAGCAGCGTGCGCTCCTGTTCGGTGAGGCCCGACAACGGGTCGGGTTTCTCGGTGGCGTCGCGCAGCCGCGACATCAGGGCGGCCGCGGCACGATTGTCCAGCAGTGACCGTCCGGCGCCGACGTCCTTGACGGCCCGCGCGAGTTCCATGCCCTTGATGTCCTTGACGACGTACCCGCTGGCGCCGGCCAGGATCGCATCCAGCATCGCCTCGTCCGAGGTGTACGACGTCAGGATCAGACAGCGCAATTCGGGCATGCGAGACAGCAGATCTCGGCACAGCTCGATGCCGTTGCCGTCGGGCAACCGGACATCGAGAACGGCCACATCCGGGTTCGCCGCCGGAATCCGAGACATCGCTTCGGCCACCGAGCCGGCCTCACCGACCACGTCGAGCTCGGGATCGGCGCCGAGCAGGTCGATCAGGCCGCGCCGCACCACCTCGTGGTCATCGACCAAGAAGACTTTTACCAAAGCACCACTCCTGACCAGCACCCTACAAGTTGGCGCACCGCACCGTAAGTACCGAGGACCCCGCGCGGTAGACGCTGCAGACCTGCGCCGCGTAGGCGTCGGTGACGAACAGCTGGCCCGGTGCGCCTTGATCGGCCATGTACCGGTAACCGCGCCCGCGCACGATGGCCGGCTCGACCCGCACATCCGGGTACAGCCGGGTCCAGCGAGCCAGACGACGGTCCAAATGTGCTTGCGCACCGCAATTTTGAGCACCGGCGTGCGCCTGAACCGAGATCGCGCGCAACGGAACTTTGCGCAGCCGGGCCTCGTCGAATGCGTGTCGCAGCACGGCTCCATTGTCCACTTCCGCGACGACGCTGCTGACCCGCGGTTCGGCCACGCCGTCAGGTGAGCGGTGGATGACCGCGACGGGGCACAGCGACGATCCGGCCAGTGCGCCGGCCACGGAGCCCTGTCCGCAGCGGGCGTGATTGAGGCCGATCGAGCCGACGCAGATCATCAGCGCGGTTCTGGATTCCTGCAACAACTTGGCCAGTGGCTTGCCCCACAGAATTTCGGTTTCGACCTCGACATGCGGGCCCGCCGCCTCGACCGCCCGGTAGGCGTCGTAGAGGGCCGAGCGGGCCGCGGCCTGGCGCGCCGCGATGCCGCCGGCCTCGTCGACATGCGCGGCATCGACCACGTAGACCAGTCGCAACGGGACCTCGCGCTCGGCGGCCTCGTCGATGGCCCACAGCGCTGCATCCAGTGCCGCTTTAGACCCGTCGATACCGACGACGATTGCTGGACGTGACTCGCGGTGGCTCATCTCGGCCTCCTTATTTCGATCCCTGCTGCAAACCCCACGCTATTGGTCGGGCGAACGACCGCACAGAGGCGATGGTCCCGGGATCAGGGCCATAAGTCCCTATTGACAAATGCCGTTGTGAAAATAACGTTGCGAGCGCATCCGCTGATAGCGCGCACCTTGGCGAGGATGCCTAGAGAGGAGTTCCTCCGATGGCCCTTCAAGAAATATCTGAATCGCCGAATCCCGGCCAACCGTCATCACAACCCCTGATCGGCAAAGGATGGATTCAGGGCGTCGCCTTGGTGATGATTTTCGGGTTCCTGGTGATGGGGATCCTCGCCTACCGGACCTACACGGCGGCAATGCCGATGCCCGACAGAGTTGTCACCGAGACGGGCCAGGTGCTGTTCACGCATGAGGACATCACGAAGGGCCAGGAGTTGTATCAGGCGCGCGGCCTGATGGAGTACGGATCGGTGCTGGGCCACGGGGCGTACCTGGGGCCCGACTACACGGCCGACTACCTGCGGATGGCCACCGACGACGTCGCCGGCCAATTCCGCGCCGAAGGCGTCACCGAACCGCGTCAACGGGTGGTCACCGAATTCCGCACCAACCGCTACAACGCCGACACCAAGACGCTGGTCTTCACTAATCGTCAGGCCGCGGCATTCGAACGCATCGGAGACCATTACGCGGGGATTTTCGGTGAGGACTCGACGAAATACGGCTTGCTGCCGCAATTGATCACCGATAAGACGCAGATCCGCCAAATCACCGCGTTTTTCGCTTGGACCGCGTGGGCGGCCGCGGCCGAACGACCCGGGCACAAATACAGCTACACCAACAACTGGCCGGCCGAGCAGCGCGTCGACAACGGCCCGACGGCGTCGGTGATCGTCTGGTCGGCGCTGTCGCTGATTGCCCTGCTGGGCGGCATCGGCGTCATGTTCGCCGTCTACGGACGCTGGAGCCAGAAGGTGGGCTGGCACGGCGCCGAGACCTCCACCCTGTCGTTCCGCCAGCCCGGCACGGTGAGCCTGACTCCCGCACAACGCGCCTGCATCTGGTTCTTCGCCGTTGTCGCGGTGCTGTTCCTGCTGCAAACGTTGCTGGGTGCGGCGGCCGAGCACTACCGGGCCGATCTGTCGACGTTCTTCGGTATCGACCTGGCCCGGGTCCTGCCCTACAACCTGGCCCGCACGTGGCACCTGCAGTTGGCTCTGTTCTGGACCGCGGCGGCCTTCCTGGCGGGCGGAATATTCCTGGTGCCGTTCATCGCTCGCCGCGAGCCGAAACGGCAGGCGCTGCTGGCCTACGTGCTGCTCGGGGCGGTTGCGGTGGTGGTGTTGGGCTCGCTGATCAGCGAGGCGCTTTCCATCTACGGCGTGATCCCCGAGGGCGGATTGTTCTCCCAGCAGTGGGAGTATCTCGACCTGCCGCGACTGTGGCAGATCCTGCTGATCGTCGGGATGTTCGTGTGGATCGCGATCATCTGGCGCGGCATGCGTGCCCGACTCAAGGGCGAGTCGAAGATGAACATGCCGTGGCTGTTCTTCTTCTCCGGGCTGGCGATTCCGGTGTTCTACACGGTGGGCCTGCTCGCCGGCAGCGACACCCACTACACGGTTGCCGACTTCTGGCGGTTCTGGGTGGTGCACCTGTGGGTCGAGGACTTCCTCGAGTTGTTCACCACGGTGATGGTGGCCTACATGTTCGTGCTGCTGGGCGTGGTCCGCGAGCGGATCGCCCTGGGCGTGATCTTCCTGGACGTCATCCTGTACTCCGCGGGCGGCGTCATCGGCACCATGCACCATCTGTACTTCTCCGGGACTCCAGTGGAGCACATGGCGCTGGGTGCGTTCTTCTCGGCTGCCGAGGTAATTCCGTTGACCTTCCTGACCGTCGAAGCGTGGGCGTTCCTGCAGCTGGGCGCGCGCCAACAGACCGGCGACGCGAACCCGTTCCCGCACCGCTGGGCGGTCATGTTCCTTGTCGCCGTTGGGTTCTGGAACTTCCTGGGCGCCGGCATCTTCGGTTTCCTGATCAATCTTCCGGTGGTGTCCTACTATCAGATCGGCACCGCGCTGACGGCCAATCACGGTCACGCGGCCATGATGGGCGTCTACGGAATGCTGGCCGTGGGGTTGGCGATGTTTGCGTTCCGCTACGCGATACCGGCCGCCAAGTGGCCGGAGCGGCTGGCCCGAATCTCTTTCTGGTGCATGAACATCGGCCTGGCGTGGATGGTCTTCGTCACGCTGCTGCCACTCGGCGTGCTGCAGTTGTTCCATTCGGTCAATGACGGCTACTTCGAGGCACGCTCGCTGGGTTACATCACCAAACCCGGCAACGCGGTGCTGGAATGGCTGCGGATGCCCGGTGACATCATCCTGATCGTCGGCGGTGTGCTGCCGTTTGTCTGGATCGCCTGGACCGCGCTGCGCCACTTCCGTTCCGGCACCACGGTCGAGGAACTGCCCGAGCACCCGCTCTACACCGAGAACACCGCGGCGGAGCCGGCGCCGGCGAAGGACTGACCGGTGGCCCCGCCCGACACTTCGGTATGGCTGATCGCCGGGTACTCGCTGATCCTGGTGGCCATCGGGTGGTGTTTCGACGTGATGGCCCGGCATGCCTCGGCGCGCGCGGCGGCATGGCGCACCGGGCAATTCCGCTACCGGCCCGACCACGACGCCTGGGTGTGTCCGCAGGATCACTGGTTGTGGCCGACTTCCTTCGACCCCAAGCACCGGGTGATGCGCTACCGGGCGCTGCCGGTGGTATGCAACAGTTGTCCGGTCAAGTCCACCTGCACCACTTCGGATCACGGCCGGGAGATCAGCCGTGACATCGATCCGTGGCCGCATTCCGAGGCCGGGCGTTTCCACCGCGGAATCGCCTGCAGCGTAGCGGCTTTCGGAATCGTTCTGCCGATGGCGACACTTGTTACCAACCATTCGCCGGCGGATGCGTTGGTGTTGACCGGCACCGCGGCGGTCGTCGTGCTGTTCGGGCTGCCGCTGGCCCGCCACCTGTGGAACACCCCGGCCAACGCGCCGGAGCACCTACCGCACCGCACCGCCATCGAGGACCAGGTGGCCGCGGCGATCGACCGCTATTCCACCCGCTGGGGCGGATGGGAAGGCAAGGAGGAGCAGACGAAATGACCGGTGTGTGGATTGGGGCGGTCGCCGTCGCGGTGCTGGCGCTGCTCGCGGTGCTCTCGTTGACGGTGTTGCGCGAGTACGAACGGGGGGTGGTGTTCCGGATGGGCCACGTCCGCCCGCTCTACCAACCCGGACTGCGATTGCTCGTTCCCCTGATGGACCGGATGATCCGGGTCGACCAGCGGCTGGTGACGCTGACCATCCCACCGCAGGAAGTGATCACCCGCGACAACGTGCCGGCCCGAGTCAATGCGGTGGTGATGTTTCAGGTCACCGACCCGCTGAAAGCGATTCTGGCGGTGGAGAATTACGCGGTGGCGACCTCGCAGATCGCCCAGACGACGCTGCGGTCGCTGCTGGGCCGCGCCGACCTGGACACCCTGCTGGCCCACCGGGAGGACCTCAACAGCGATCTGCGCACGATCATTGATAAGATGACCGAGCCCTGGGGTGTGCAGGTGCGTGTGGTGGAGATCAAGGACGTCGAGATTCCCGAGTCGATGCAACGCGCGATGGCACGCGAAGCCGAGGCCGAGCGCGAGCGCCGCGCGAAGGTGATCAATGCACGTGGTGAGCTGCAGGCGTCTGAGGAGTTGCGCCAGGCCGCCGAGACACTGTCGAAGAGCCCGGCGTCGCTGCAGTTGCGTTATCTGCAAACGCTTCTGGAGTTGGGTGCGGATCAGAACTCGACGGTGGTCTTCCCACTGCCCGTCGACATCATCACGCCGTTCCTGCGCAATCCGGACGCGCTAACGGACTTGCGGGCGGCCAAGAACTCCCATTGACGCCGCTAGTCTTCGAACTGCTGCGGTGCGTCCGGCGGCTCGGACGGAGCGAATCGCCAGTTGTCCGGGTTCTTCGGTGAGTACACGACGGGCAGCTGCTGGCCGGTGGCAGGCCTGGGCGCATCGTCGCCGACGACCAGGCGTCCGTACACGGCGTGCTCGTTCACGGTGGGCCCATTGATCACCCCGGAAATGGTGACGAACTGCTGCCCGGAGGCGTCGGGCGGGCCCGAGGTGACACCGGTCACCAGGAGTGTGCCGCTGGCCAGGGCGCCCCGCGGGCCGGGCTTGATGAACCGTGGCGCCAAAAAGACGACGAGCACCGCGACGAGCAGCAGCAGCACCATGAATTCCCACACATGTCCATGGTAGGACTGCTGGCATGAGTCACCCGGATTCGACGGATTTGCGGTTTGCGCTGGCCCTGGCCGACCGGGCGGACGCGGTGACTCGCGCCCGGTTCGGTGCGATCGACCTGCGCGTCGAGACCAAGCCCGATTTGACACCGGTGACCGACGCCGACCGCGCCGTGGAAACGGAATTGCGCGACGCGATATCCGCCGAGCGGCCCGGGGACAGCGTGCTAGGCGAGGAGTTCGGCGGTACCGCAACATTCGCCGGCCGGCAGTGGATCATCGATCCCATCGACGGCACCAAGAACTTCGTCCGCGGGGTGCCGGTGTGGGCCAGCCTGATCGCACTGCTGCAGGACGGCGTCCCGATCGTCGGTGTGGTGAGCGCCCCAGCGCTGCAGCGACGGTGGTGGGCGGCCAGCGGTCAGGGCGCCCACGCATCGGTAGACGGCGGACCTGCCCGGTCGTTGTCCGTTTCCGCTGTGGCACAACTGGATTGGGCGAGCTTGTCATTTTCCAGCTTGTCCGGCTGGGCGCAGTTGGGTCTGCGCGAGCGCTTCATCGATCTGACCGATGCGGTCTGGCGGGTGCGCGCGTACGGCGACTTCCTGTCCTACTGCCTGCTGGCCGAGGGCGCCGTCGACATCGCCGCCGAACCCGAGGTATCGGTGTGGGACCTCGCCGCCCTCGACATCCTGGTCCGCGAAGCGGGCGGGAGATTCACCGCCCTCGACGGCGCCCCCGGACCGCACGGCGGCAGTGCCGTGGCGACCAACGATCTGCTGCATGAACAGGTATTGAGCGCCTTGGAGTTCGGTGTGAATTAGGCAACACAGCCCTATCTATCTTACTCCGGAGTAAGATACGGTTGTACACGCAACGCCCCAACGACCGAGGCTGCCGATATGACCGACACCGCTCCTAAACCCACCCGCAAGGGCCGCAAAGGCCGTGGCGAACAGACCGCGATCGGGATGCAGCCACACAAGCGAACCGGCGTCGACGTCGCCATCGCCCTGATCACCCCGATCGTCGGCCAGGAATTCCTGGACAAGTACAACCTGCGTGGTCCGCTCAACCGCACGCTGCAGTACGGCACCAAGACGGTGTTCTCCACCATGGGCGCCGCAAGTCGGCAGTTCAAGAAGGTGCAGAGCCTGCGCGGCGCGCCGACCCGGCTCAAGTCCAGCGGTAAGGATTACTTCGACCTGACGCCGGACGACGACCAGCAGATGATCGTCGAGACCGTCGAGGAATTCGCCGCCGAGATCCTGCGGCCGGCCGCCCACGACGCCGACGAAGCCGCCACTTATCCCTCGGGTCCCTCCGGCTTACTCGCCAAAGCGGCCGAGCTCGGCATCACCGCGATCAACATCCCCGAGGAGTTCGACGGCATCGCCGAGCACCGCTCGGCGGTGACGAACGTGCTGGTGGCCGAGGCGCTCGCGTACGGCGACATGGGACAGGCGCTGCCGATCCTGGCGCCCGGTGGCGTGGCCTCAGCGCTGGTCCATTGGGGAAGCGCCGACCAGCAGGACACCTACCTCAAAGAGTTCGCCGGCGAGAATGTGCCGCAGGCCTGCGTAGCCATCGCCGAGCCGCAGCCGCTTTTCGATCCGACGCGGCTGCGCACCACCGCGGTGCGGACCCCGTCGGGCTACCGGCTGGACGGCGTGAAGTCACTGGTGCCGGCCGCGGCCGACGCCGAGCTCTTCATCATCGCCGCACAGCTCAACGGCAAACCCGCGCTGTTCATCGTGGAATCGTCCAGCCAGGGCCTCACCGTTACGCCGGACCCCAGCATGGGTATCCGCGCTGCGGCCCTGGGGCAGGTCGAACTGAACGGTGTGACGGTGCCGCTGCATGCCCGGCTGGGCGAAGACGGGGCCACCGACGACGACTACTCCGAAGCGATCGCGCTGTCGCGCCTGGGGTGGGCCGCGCTGGCGGTCGGCACCTCGCACGCGGTGCTCGACTACGTCGTCCCTTACGTGAAGGAACGCCAAGCGTTCGGCGAGCCGATCGCCCGGCGTCAGGCCGTCGCATTCATGTGCGCCAACATCGCCATCGAGTTGGACGGGCTGCGGCTGATCACCTGGCGCGGCGCCTCCCGCGCCGAGCAGGGCCTGCCGTTCGCCCGCGAGGCGGCGCTGGCCAAGCGGCTCGGTTCGGACAAGGGCATGCAGATCGGCCTTGACGGGGTGCAGCTGCTGGGCGGCCACGGTTTCACCAAGGAACACCCGGTCGAACGCTGGTACCGCGATTTGCGGGCGATCGGCGTCGCCGAGGGCGTAGTGGTCATCTAGGTTTTCGAGCGAACGAAAGAACAGTCATGGCAATCAATTTGGAGCTCCCCCGCAAACTGCAAGCGGTCGTCACCAAGACGCACCAGGGCGTTGCGGAGCTGGTGCGGCCCATTGCCCGCAAGTACGACCTGCGCGAACACGCCTACCCGGTCGAACTCGACACCCTGATCAGCCTGTTCGAGGGCGCGTCGGAGTCCTACAGCTTCGCCGGCGCGGGCGAACTGCGTGGTGCCGAGAACAAGGAAGACAACCACAACGGCGCTAACATGGCCGCGCTGGTGCAGACCTTGGAAGCCAGCTGGGGTGACGTCGCGATGATGCTGTCCATCCCCTACCAGGGCTTGGGCAACGCGGCGATTTCCGCCGTGGCCACCGAGGAGCAACTGGAGCGCCTCGGCAAGGTGTGGGCCGCCATGGCCATCACCGAGCCGGGGTTCGGCTCCGACTCGGCGGCGGTCACGACGACCGCCAAGCTCGACGGCGACGAATATGTGATCAACGGCGAGAAGATCTTCGTCACCGCGGGTTCGCGTGCCACCCACATCGTGGTCTGGGCAACCCTGGACAAGTCGCAGGGCCGCGCGGCGATCAAGTCGTTCATCGTGCCGCGGGAGCACCCGGGTGTCACGGTGGAACGTCTCGAGCACAAGCTCGGCATCAAGGGATCCGACACCGCGGTGATCCGCTTCGACAATGCCCGCATTCCCAAGGACAATCTGCTGGGCAATCCGGAAATCGAAGTCGGCAAAGGCTTTTCCGGTGTGATGGAGACGTTCGACAACACCCGGCCGATCGTGGCCGCGATGGCCGTCGGCATCGGGCGGGCCGCGCTGGAGGAAATCCGCAAGATCCTCGCCGAGGCCGGAGTGGAGATCGACTACGACCGGCCCGCGCAGGTGCAGAGCGCGGCGGCCGCCGAGTTCCTGCGGATGGAAGCCGACTGGGAAGCGGCCTATCTGCTGTCGTTGCGCGCCGCCTGGCAGGCCGACAATAACATCCCCAACTCCAAAGAAGCGTCGATGAGCAAGGCGAAGGCCGGCCGGATGGCCAGTGACGTCACGCTCAAAGCGGTCGAATTGGCCGGCACCACCGGCTATTCCGAGCAAACACTGTTGGAGAAGTGGGGACGGGACTCCAAGATCCTGGACATCTTCGAGGGCACCCAACAGATTCAGCAGCTGGTGGTCGCCCGCCGCCTGCTGGGCCTGTCGTCCGCCGAACTCAAGTAGCCCCCGCGAGCAGACGCGAAAGCGCCCCAAAATGGCCAATTTGGGGCGCTTTCGCGTCTTTTCGCGGTCTGCGTAAGGTGATTGAGCGCGACAACGCGCTCGAATTGTTCGCTCGGCTTAGCTGACCTCTGGTGGCGGATCCACCTCTTCGTCGGGCGAAAGCAGATCCAGCTGCCACCACTGCACATCGTGCCACGCACCCGCTTTCCAGCCGACCCGCCGATAGAGACCTGCCGGCTGGAAACCGAACGCTGCGTGTAACGCATTGCTGGCTTCGTTGGGTTGGGTGATGCCGGCGAACGCGCGCCGGTAGCCCCGACCCGCGAGGTGACTCAGCAGTTCGGTGTACAGCAGCCGCCCGCCGCCCGCGCGCAACCGATCCGGGTTCAGATACACACTGGTCTCGATGGACCATCGATAAGCTGCGCGCGGATTGAATTGCTGCGCATAGGCATAACCCGCCACCGAACCGTCCACCTCGAGCACCAGCCACTGGTATTTCGCCCGGGCGGCGGCGATACGGTTCGCCATCAGCTCGGCAGACGGGACTTCGGTTTCGAACGTGATCGCGGTGTCCAGCACATACGGGCGGTAGATCTGGGCACACGCGGCCGCATCGGCGGCGACTGCCGGGCGGACCAGCATCAGCCGGCGACAGCGTCCAGCTGGGCGCGCGTGTCTTCGTCGAGCTCGATATCCGCGACGGCCAGATTCTCCTCCAGGTGCCGCACCGAAGACGTGCCCGGGATCAGCAATACGTTGGGCGCCACGCTGAGCGTCCACGCCAGCGCGATCTGCGCCGGAGTGCGACCGAGCCGCTCAGCGGTGCTGCGCACCAGCTCATTACCGAGCACCGGATTGTTCGGACCGGTGAACGCCGCTCCCAGCGGGAAGAAGGGCACAAAAGCTATTCCGCGCGAGACACATTCGTCCAGCACGGGTGCCGATGCCCGATGCACCAGGTTGAAAGCGTTCTGCACGCAGACAATCTCGGTGCCTTCCAGCGCGTGCCGCAGATGCGCGACGGTGATTTCGCTGAGTCCGATTCCCCCGATCAGCCCGTCGTCACGAGCGGCGATCAGGGCCGCCAGCTGGTCATCGAAAAGCTGGTCCGGCGCCTCGCTTTCGAACAGCCGCAGGTTGACCGCGGCCAGCTGATCCACTCCGAGCGTGCGCAGGTTGGCTTCCAGGTCGCGGCGCAGATCGGCCGGGTCGGACAGCGGCAACCAGGCACCCTGCTCGTCGCGACGCCCACCCACCTTGCTCACCAGGGCCAAGTTCTCCGGGTACGGATGCAGCGCCTCGCGAATGAGCTCATTGGCGACGTTGGGCCCGTAGAACTGCGCGGTATCGATGTGGTTGACACCGAGTTCCACCGCGCGCCGCAACACCGCAATCGCCTCGTCGTGGTCACGCGGCGGGCCCATCACGTTCGGCCCTGGCAGTTGCATTGCCCCGAAACCGATCCGGGCAACCGGATACCGACCGAGCGGGAATGGGTTCATGAGCTGAGATTAGCGTCGAACCAGGCAAACCTTCCACGCGCTGCTGGCGTCGGCGAGACGGCGACGACATCACCACGTCGATCGAAGGTGTGGCCCTGCTGGGTGAGCAGTTGCGGCCCCGCCATCGTGCCTTTTGAACCGGAAGTAGGGTGTCGACATGCGCGCAGCACGAGTGACTCAGCTGGATGGTCCGGACTCGATCGAAGTGGCCGAGATCGACGAACCCACCGGTGACGGTGTGGTTGTCGACGTGCATGCCGCCGGGGTGGCCTTCCCGGACGCGTTGCTCACCCGCGGTCTCTACCAGTACCGACCGGATCCGCCGTTCGTACTCGGCGCCGAGATCGCGGGCGTGGTGCGGTCGGCGCCGGACGGGGCGCACGTGCGGCCCGGTGACCGGGTCCTCGGCCTGACCATGCTCACCGGCGGCATGGCCGAGGTCGCCGTGCTCGCACCCGACCGGTTGTTCAAGCTGCCAGACAACGTCAGCTTCGAGGCCGGCGCCGGTGTGCTCTTCAACGACCTGACGGTGTACTTCGCGCTGGCCGTCCGCGGCCGATTGCAACAGGGCGAGACGGTGCTGGTGCACGGCGCGGCCGGCGGCATCGGCACGTCGGCGCTGCGATTGGCGCCGGCCTTGGGGGCGTCCCGCGTCATCGCCGTGGTCAGCTCCGAGGAGAAGGGCCAGATCGCCACCGCGGCAGGCGCCACCGATGTGGTGCTGGCCGATGGGTTCAAGGACGCGGTCAAGGAGTTGACCAGTGGTCGCGGCGTCGACATCGTGGTGGACCCGGTGGGCGGCGACCGCTTCACCGATTCGCTGCGCTCCCTCGCCCCGGCCGGACGGCTGCTGGTGATCGGCTTCACCGGTGGCGAAATACCGACCGTGAAGGTGAACCGGTTGCTGCTCAACAACATTGACGTTGTCGGTGTGGGTTGGGGCGCCTGGGCCGGCAGGCATCCCGGTGCGCTCGAGGAGCAATGGGCGGCACTCGAAGAATTGTTCACGTCCGGCAAGCTGTCCCCTCCCGAGCCGGACGTCTTCCCGCTGGACGAGGCGGCGGCCGCGGTGGCGTCGCTGGAGAACCGCAGCGCCAAGGGCAAGGTCGTGCTGCGCGTCCGCTGACTCCGGCCGCACGCCACCAGCCTTGTGCCAAACTAAAAGAAAAAGTAATGTCACTTTTAGTTCTGTAGCGGCGAAACCCCGGAGTCAGTCATGGAATCCTTTATCCACCTGCGCAAAGGCCGGACGCCGCGGCGTGTCCACGCCGACCTCGACGGCCTCAAAGACGACGAACTGGGTCGCGGTGGCTTCACCGGACGCACCGCCAACATCTACCGCCGCCACGATCCCACCGCCTTTCGCGCGGTCGGTCCGCTGCGCCCGGTCGACGTACTGGCCGACCAGCTCAAGCCCAGCGACGCCACCGATGCGGCCGGCGGCCCGCTGCTGATGTTCAGCAACGCCGACTGCCGGGTGCTGCTGAGCCGGCGGCACGAGGAGATGCCGTTCTACACCCGGCACATCGACGGAGACTTGCTCTGTTTCGTTCACCAGGGCGCCGGCCTGCTGGAGACCGAGTTCGGGCCGCTTCGCTACCGCCACGGCGACTGGATCTACCTCCCGAAGGCCTGCACCTGGCGCCAGCTGCCGGACAGCGAGACCACGCTGCTGATGATCGAGGCGACCGACGAGTTCCGGGTGCCACCGCCGGGCAGCCTGGGCCGGCACTTCCCCTTCGATCCCGCGCAGGCCACCATCCCCGAACCGGTCCCGATCGAGGACGACGGACGCGACGAGTACGAGGTGCGGCTCGTGCACCGGGACGTCCAGGGCGACGGGTCGACAACGCTGTATTACCAACACAATCCGATCGACGTCGAAGGCTGGCGCGGTGACAACTTCGCCTTCACCTTCAACATCGACGACTACAACGTCGTCACCTCCGACAGCGTGCACCTGCCGCCGACGGTGCACATGTTCATGCAGGCGACCGGTGTCTACGTGATGAACTTCCTGCCGAAGCCCGCCGAGACGGTGGCTGGCACCGAACGCACGCCGTGGTACCACCGCAACGTCGACTACGACGAGATCGCGTTCTTCCACGGCGGTTCGCTGTACGGCATCCCGATGCCGCCCGGCCTGATATCCCATGCACCGCAAGGCGTTCACCACGGCGCGCCGGAAAAGGCACGCGAACGGGCACGCCGCAAGTTCGACGACTATCAGCGAGTGGACTGGCAGGTCATCGCGATCGACACCCGTCGCCGCCTGACACCGTCACCCGAAATACTGGCACACGACCTGGGACAGCACCAATGAAGCAAGCCGTCAAACACGACTACGACCGTATCCCGTATCTCGTTGCATTCCAGAACAATTCCGGTGTGCGCGACGTGTACGGCGGGCTGGCCGAGATCACCGTGCTGGAAAGCTACCTGCTCAAGCCCAAGGACCGCCCGTCGGACACCGTGCTGGTTTTCATGCATCCCATCGGCGGCGGTGCGTACCTGCCGATGATCAATGCGCTGGCCCGGGCCGGCCACCACGTCATCTACTGCAACAGCCGATTCCGCGGCACCGACTCGACCCTGCTGATGGAGAAGGTGGTCGAAGACCTCGGCGAGTGCATCAAGGACGCCAAGAACAGGCTCGGCTATCGCAAGGTGGTGCTGGCCGGATGGAGCGGTGGCGGCTCGCTGTCGATGTTCTACCAACAGCAGGCTCAGCACGCCACCATCACCTCCAGCCCGTCGGGTGACGGCCCCGACCTGACCAAGCTGGACCTGCCGGCGGCCGACGGCATCATGTTGCTGGCGGCGCACATCAGCCGGCACGGCACCCTCACCGAGTGGCTGGACGCGTCGATCCTGGACGAGGCCGACCCCACCAAGCGCGATCCCGAACTGGACCTGTACAACCCGGACAACCCGAATCAGCCGCCCTACAGCCAGGAGTTTCTGGCGCGCTACCGGCAGGCGCAGATCGACCGCAACCGCCGTATCACAGCCTGGGTGCGCGACAAGCTGGCCGAGCTGAAGGCGGCAGGCCGGCCCGACGACGAGTTCTGTTTCGTCGTGCACGGCACCATGGCCGACCCGCGCTGGCTGGATCCCACGGTCGACCCCAATGAGCGCACCCCCGGCACCTGCTATTTGGGGGACCCGCAGGTGGTGAACATGAGCCCGGTCGGCCTGGCGCGCTACTCGACGCTGCGCGGCTGGCTGTCGCAGTGGAGTTACGACGACGCCCGGGGCGACGGCGTGGCATGCGGGAAGGACCTTGCCATCCCAGCGCTGGTGATCGGTAACCTGGGCGATGACGCTTGCACACCCAGCCACACCCGACGGCTCTACGAGGCGATCGGGCACCCGGACAAGGAGATGCACGAAATCCCGGGCGCCACACATTATTACGCGGGACCTGACCAGCGCGACAAGCTGCGCCAGGCTGTCGACATCGTCACCGACTGGCTGATCAGACACGACTTCGCGAGTGCCGGGTGATGCCCGCCGGCGACGATGCAGAGCGCAGCGATGCTGAGCAGCGGCGCGTTGCCGGAGCCCTGGACGGTATCCGGGTGCTGGAACTGGGCACCCTGATCGCCGGACCGTTCGTGGGTCGCCTGCTCGGCGACATGGGCGCCGACGTCATCAAGGTCGAGCCCCCGGGCGCCCCGGACCCGCTGCGCACCTGGGGGCAGGCCGAACTCAACGGGCATCGGGTCTTCTGGACCGTGCATGCCCGCAACAAGCGGGGCATCACGCTGGACCTGCGCAAGCCGGAGGGGCGCGAGCTGTTCCTCGAACTGGTCGAGAAGTCCGACATCGTGGTGGAGAACTTCCGTCCCGGGACGCTGGAGAAGTGGAACCTGGGCTACGACGTACTCAGCGAACGCAATTCGGGCATCATCCTGGTTCGGGTGTCGGGCTACGGCCAGACCGGTCCGGATGCACATAAGGCCGGCTACGCCTCGGTGGCCGAGGCCGCGAGCGGGTTGCGGCACCTCAACGGCTTCCCGGGTGGACCGCCGCCGCGGCTGGCGCTGTCGCTGGGCGACACGCTGGCCGGAATGTTCGGCGCGCAGGGCGCGCTTGCCGCGCTGTACCGCCGCAGCGTGACCGGGCACGGGCAGGTGGTCGACGTTGCCCTCACCGAATCGTGTTTGGCGGTACAAGAATCCACCATTCCGGACTACGACGTCGGCGGTGTGGTTCGCGGGCCGTCCGGCACCCGGCTGGAGGGCATCGCACCGTCGAACATCTACCGCAGCGCCGACGGTTCCTGGGTGGTGATCGCGGCCAACCAGGACACCGTGTTCGCCCGGCTGTGCAAGGCCATGGGGCAGCCGGAACTGGTCACCGACGACCGGTTCGCCACGCACGGCGCCCGGGGCCGCAACCAGGACGAGCTGGATCAGATCATCGGCGCTTGGGCGGCCCAGCGCCAGCCCGCCGAGATCATCGAAACCCTCTCGGCCGCAGGAGTTATCGCCGGACCGATCAACACCGTCGCCGAAGTCGTCAACGACCCGCAGCTGCGCGCCCGCGGCATGTTGGTGCCGCACTACGACGAGCGAGTCGAGCGGGAGGTGCTGGGACCGGGCATCGTGCCGGTGCTCTCCGAATCCCCCGGCACCGTCCGCTACGCCGGCCCCGCGCGCCCGGGCCAGCACAACGAGGACGTCTACACCGGGCTGTTGGGCAAGACGGCCGACGAGGTCGCCCGGTTGGTCGCCGAGGAGGTGTTATGAGCACGCACGTCGATATCCGTGAGGTCGCGCTGCGCGACGGCTTACAGATTGAAACGCCAATACCGTTGGCCGCCAAGCTGGAAATGCTGGCCGCCATAGCGGCGACCGGCGTGCGCGAAGTGGAGGCCACCGCATTCGTCTCGCCGTCCAAAGTGCCGTCGATGGCCGACGCCGCCGAACTGGCCGCCGAACTGCACAACTTTCCCGGCATCGAGTTCTCCGCCCTGGTGGCCAGCCCGAACGGGGCCAAACGGGCCATCGCCGCGGGATTGCGGTCGATCGAATACGTGGTGGCCGCCGATGACACCTTCAGCCAGAAGAACGTCGGGCGCACCAGCGCCGAAGCGACCTCACAAATCAGCGAGATCGTCGCGATCGCGCATGACAGTGCCGCCACCGTCGAGGTCATCGTCGCCACGGCCTGGGACTCCCCGTTCGAGGGACCGACACCCCCTTCGCGGGTATTGGACATCGCAGCGTCGGCCCGCGGCCAGGGGGTGGACCGGTTCTCCATCGCCGACACGATCGGTACCGCCACCCCGGGCCGGGTGAGTTCGCTGATCGCCCGGTTGCGTCCGGTCATCGGCGACCTGCCGCTGGGCGGCCACTTCCACAACACCCGCGGGTCCGGACTGGCCTGCGCCTACGCGGCGGTGCTGGCGGGCGTCACCCGGCTGGACGCCTCGGTCGGCGGGCTCGGCGGCTGCCCGTTCGCGCCCGGCGCCACCGGCAACATCGCGACCGAAGACCTGGTGTACCTGCTGACCGACAGCGGGTTCGACGTCGACGTGGACTTGCCGGCAGCGATCGCCGCGGCGCAGGTCGCGAGGGACGCCGTCGGACATGACTTGCCGAGCGCGCTGCTGCGCGCCGGTGACCGGATCCGAACCTGATGCCCGCCGAACTGGTCAGCGCCAAAGGCCGCCAGACCCGCCAGGCCATCGAGCAAGCCGCGCGAAAACTGTTCGCCGAGCGTGGCTTTCACGGAACCACGCTGGCCGACATCACCTCGGCGGCCGGCAAATCCTCGGCGGTTTTCTACCGCTACTTCACCGACAAAGAGGACCTGCTGGCCGCCTTGGCCGAATCATTCCTGCATGACGTCGTCGAACCGTCCGGGCTCAGTGTTCACCTGCCCGACTCCCCCGCCGACGACGCGTTCTTCGTCTCCGTGGTCACCGGCTACTGGGGCATGTTCAAGCAGAACATCGGGATCATGATCGCGGTGGCCCAGCTGGCCGCCACCCAGGAACGCTTCGCTGCCGTCCAGAACGAATTCCGCCGCTTCGGCATGAACATCGTGGCCGCCTCCGTCCGGCGGGCCCAGGAGCAGGGCTACGGGACCGACCTCAACCCGGAGCACACCGCCGCCGCGATCTCGCTGTTGTTCGAGAATTTCACCACCGTGTTCGTCGGCAGACCGAACCTCGGCGTGACGATGACCGACGAGGATGCCATTGGCGTACTGTCGAAAATCTGGCAGAAGACTCTGTACGGCGCTTGACAACTAGGAGCGATCAACGTGGATTTCAGTCTCCCCGAACACCTTCCGAGCCTACTCGCCGAGATGGATGAGTTCATCGAACGGGAGATCAAACCACTCGAACGCGAGAATATCCAGTACTTCGACCACCGTCGGGAGAACGCCCGCACCGACTGGGACAGCGGCGGGATCCCGCGGCGGGAGTGGGAAGATCTGCTCGGTGAGATGCGCAGGCGAGCCGACAAGGCGGGCTGGTTGCGGTACGGGCTGCCGTCCCAGTTCGGCGGTCGCGACGGCAGCAATATCGACATGGCCGTCATTCGGGAACACCTGGCGCACAAGGGACTCGGGTTGCACAACGATTTGCAGGACGAGTCCTCGATCGTCGGCAACTTCCCGCAAGTCATCATGATGGACCGGTTCGGCACCGAGACCCAGAAGCAGGAATGGACCGAGGCACTGATCACCGGCGAGCGGTCGATGGCGTTCGGGCTGACCGAACCCAACCACGGGTCGGACGCCACCTGGCTGGAGACGACCGCGGTCCGTGACGGTGACGGGTGGGTGATCAACGGCGCCAAGCGATTCAACACCGGCGTCCACCGGGCCACCCACGACCTGGTGTTCGCCCGCACATCGGGTGAACCCGGTCAGGCGCGCGGCATCACCGCGTTCCTCGTGCCCTGCGACTCCCCCGGCTTCCACATCCCGTACTACTGGTGGACCTTCAACATGCCCACCGACCATGCCGAGGTGGAGCTCAAAGACGTCCGGGTGCCCGACGACGCAATCCTGGGTGAAGTCGACCGCGGGTTGGAAGTGGGCCAAACCTTCCTGCACGAGAACAGGATTCGCCAAGCAGCCAGCAGCCTGGGTGCCGCGCAGTACTGTATCGACCGTGCCGTGGCCTATGCCGGCGAGCGCGTGGTGTTCGGCAAGCCATTGGCGGTGAACCAGGCGGTGCAGTGGCCGCTGGTGGAGTTGCAGACCGAGGCGCAGATGGTGCGGCTGCTGGTGTACTACGCCGCCACCCAGTTGGACGCCAACCACCACATGGAGGTCTCCGACAAGGTTTCGATGGCCAATTACCGCGCCAACCGGCTGGTGTGCAATGCCGCCGACCGCGCGATGCAGGTGCTCGGTGGCATCGGTTACAGCCGTCACGAACAGCTCGAGCACATCTACCGGCACCACCGCCGCTACCGGATCACCGAGGGCGCGGAGGAGATCCAGATCCGCCGAGTTGCCCAGCGACTCTTCAAGTTCGGCAAGAGATGACCCTGGCAGCGGACCTCGGCGCGCTGCTGGAGTCGGTCCTCAACGAGCGGGTGAGCATCGACAACCTGCGCGCCCTCACCGGCGGTGCCAGCCGGACCACCTGGGCGTTCGATGCGGTGACCGACGGCGCGCCCCGCTCGCTGATCCTGCGCACCGGACCACCGGACGACGTCCATGCCGGGATGGAATTGGAGGCACGGGTTCAGGCGGCGGCCGCCGCCGCCGGCGCGCCGGTCCCCCATGTCCTGATCGCCGACGACTCGGTGGCCACGCTCGGGAACCCGTTCCTGATCTGTGAGGAGATCAAGGGCGAGACCATCGTTCGGCGCATTTACCGGCAGCTCGGCGATTCCGCCGCGGCGCGGGAGTCGCTGTTGCGCCAGTGCGCGCAGGCAATCGCGGCCATCCACCGTGCCGATGCCGGTGACCCGGGACTGACCCGCGAGGACCCGATCGGGCAATGGCGGGAACGGCTCGACGGCATGGGCGACACCACCGCCACCTTCGAATGGGCCTTCCGTTGGCTGGCCGCCCGCCGGCCGCCACCGTCGCCGGAAGTGTTGGTGCACGGCGACTTTCGGATGGGTAACCTGATCGTCGACGGCAGCGATCTCGCCGCGGTGCTGGACTGGGAGCTGGTGCACGTGGGTGAGGCCTACGAGGACCTGGCCTGGTTCTGCGTACGCGCCTGGCGGTTCGGCGCACCGCCCAGCCAGGGCGCCGGCGGTCTGGGCAGTATCGAAAGCTTCCTGCGCGCCTACGAGCAGGCCAGCGCGACTACCGTCGACCGGGTGACGTTCCACTGGTGGCTGGTGCTGGCGACCCTGCGCTGGGGGGTGATCTGCCGCTATCAGGCCGAGCGGCACCTCAGCGGGCAGACGCGGTCGGTGGAACTGGCCACCATCGGCCGCCGGGTGTGCGAGAACGAATGGGACCTGCTCGACCTGCTTGCCGGGAGCCCGTCGTGACCGGGATACACGGCCGGCCCACCGCTGCGGAGCTGGTCGCCGCCGTCGCCGAGTTCCTGGAAACCGATGTGCGCGAGGCGACTTCGGGCCAGGTCAACTTCCACTCCCGGGTAGCGGCCAACGCCCTGCGGATGGTCGAACGCGAATTGCGCAACCCCGGTGAATCCGACGTCCGGGCGGCGCTGGCCAACCTCGGCTTCGCGGACGAGGCCGCGCTGGCGGCTGCCATCCGCGACGGCGCACTGGACGAGCGCGCCGATGACGTCATCGCCTGCCTGCGAACCTTGGTGGGCCACCGGCTGGCGGCCGCTCACCCCGGATACGACAACCCCTAGGAGCACCATGTCCCCCACTGTCGCCGAGGTGGCCGACCGGCTGTTCGCCGTGATCGAGGACGGCGACCGGGCCACCGTCGACCAGATGTGGAGCCCCGACATCACGGTGTGGCGGGTCGGTGCCCGCCGCGATGACGACAAGGCCCGCGCGCTGCGCGTCATCGAGTGGTTCATCTCGGCCACGACCGAGCGCAGCTACGAAATCCTGGACCGCCAGGAATTCGGGACCGGGTTCGTCCAGCAGCACGTCCTGCACGCGACCGGCCACGCGGGTCAATCGATCTCGATGCGGGTTTGCATCGTGATCAAGTTGGACAATGAGGGTCTTATCAACAGGATCGACGAATACTTCGACCCCGCCGAGATGGCCCCGCTACTCGACTCCCCGACAAACGAATAGGCGAGACCCGATGACGACGCTGGAAACTTTGCTCACCGACCCCGAGACCTCGGGTGCCTGGGCGCTGGTGCCCGACAACTCGAAGATCGAATTCAAGATCAAGAACATGTGGGGCGTGTGGCCGGTCAAGGGCAGGTTCACCCAATTCAGCGGAGAGGGCAGGCTCGGCGACAAGGGCGCGGTGACCGGCCGCATCGACATCGACGTCGCATCGCTGAACACCGGTATCGGAAAGCGGGACGAACACCTGCGGTCCGCCGACTTCTTCGACGTCGAGCGCTTTCCGCAGATCGCCGTCGCCGTAGGCGGCCTGCAGCTCGGCACCGGCCGAGAGGCCGAATTGCAAACCGGATTCACCATCAAGGGCATCACCGAACCGGTGCGGCTGCCGGTGACGATCACCGAACTCGCCGACGGCTCGGTACGGATCTCAGGGACGACCCAGATCAACCGATCCCGGTTCAACCTGGACTGGAACAAGCTGGGTGTGATGTCGGACACAGTGACGGTGTCGGCGGAGGCCGTCTTCGTGCAATCGACTCATACCGCGTGAATTAACATCTGCACCGTGCCCGAGTCGAGCAACCCACTGAAGATCCTCGTCTACAGCGACAATGTCCAAACCCGCGAACGGGTCATGCAGGCCCTGGGTAAGCGGCTGCACCCGGATCTTCCCGAGCTGAGCTACGTCGAGGTGGCTACCGGCCCGATGGTGGTGCGGACCATGGACGAGGGAAGCATCGACCTGGCCATCCTCGACGGGGAGGCAACGCCGACCGGCGGCATGGGTATCGCCAAGCAGCTGAAGGATGAGTTATCGACGTGCCCACCGATCCTGGTGCTGACGGGCCGTCCCGACGACGCGTGGCTGGCCAGCTGGTCACGCGCCGAGGCCGCCGTGCCGCATCCTCTCGACCCGATCGTGTTGGGCCGGACCGTGCTCAACCTGTTGCGCGCACCCGCGCACTAGGAAGCGGTCAGCCGCCCCGCACTTGCAGTTGCGGGCCGTCTTCCTGAGCTTCCTCCTGGGGACGGAACTCTCCGGGTGCGATCTTGGGCCGCAGCGAGACCACGGTTTCCTCCGCCTCGTCCGCCTCGGAAGTGTCCTTGGCCTGGGCGCGCAGACCCGTCACCGGGATTGCCGAGCCGGTCGTCTGCGCGGCGGGCACTGCCTCGCCGGGGGCGGCCTGAACAGCGACTTCCGGCGCCACAGTGGGCAGCACGCTCATCGCCGGCACGTGTGCTTCCGGAGCTTCCGGGGTCTCGGTCACCTCGGCCTCGGCAGCCGGCGCGACGGCCTCCGGTTCCTCGGCCTTGGGTGCGGGCTTGGTGGTGTTCATGATGGACGGGCTGTCGCCGAGCAGACCGGCCCGGGCCAGACCGGCCAGCGCCATCGGCATCATGCCGAAACCGGCGACGCCCGCGCTGGGCACGCCGGTGTTGGCGGCGGTCGCCGCGGCACTGCCGGCACTGCCCGCACCCGCGGCGGCTGCCGGGTCCCCGCCGGTGTAGCCGCTGGTGTAGCTCATCGGAGCGGGCCCGGCGTCAGCGCCTCCGACGGCACCGGTGCTGCCACCGCCACCGCCACCGGCGGCCGCCACGCCGTCACCACCGCTACCTGCGACCGGCGCGGCCGGCGCACCGGTTCCCGCGTCGGCGCCCGGTGCGGGTGCGCCGCCGGTCTGCCCGTTCGCGAGGGCGCCCAGGCCGCCGGCCAGTCCACCGGCCAGCGCCGGGAAGCTCTGCAGCACGCTCTGCCACGGCACCACCTGCGAGGCGGCAGCGGCGGCGTTGGCGTAATAGCCGGCCATCGCGGACACGTCCGCGGCCCACATTTCTTCGTAAATGCTCTCGGCCAGCGCGATCAGCGGTGCATTCTGGCCGAACAGATTCGACATGACCAGCTGCACGAACGCGTTGCGGTTGGCGTCGACCGCCCCCGGGTGAATGGTGGCCGCCCGGGCCGCTTCAAAGGCGCTGACCACCGCGCGCGCCTGCCCGGCCGCCCCGAAGGACTGCGACGCGGCAGCGCTCAGCCAGCCCGCGTAGGGGGCGGCCGCCGCCGCCATCGCTTGGGCCGCCGGGCCCTGCCAGGCCTGGCTCGCCAACGTTGAGATCACGCCTTGGAACGCTTCAGCGGCAGTCCCCAGTTCGGCGGCCAGCCCATCCCAGGCGGCGGCTGCCTCCAGCATCGGGGCGCTACCCGCACCTAGGAACATGCGCAGGGAATTGATCTCTGGCGGCAGCGTAAAGAAACTCACAACCCCTGTCCTCCCAGATCGGTTGGTGGCGTCTGCACTGACCTCGCAAGATCCGCGCAGTTACCCGAAGCTAAGAGTAACAACAAGCGCTCCGCCCGTCTGGCCGTCGCATGGATCCCGCGATATTCCTGCCGCCTTCCTCCCGCGCTGCGCCGTTTGCCACGTGTTTCGCGTCCCTAACGATCCTCCGTGTCCATGAGCTTGACCCCGGGCATGTGGTCCGCCCGTCGCGCGACTATGTTGAAGGTCACTGTGACGGCCCACAAGCCCGGTCCGTCACACAGCCCGGTCACCGCCTGGCCGCTGTCGGCGGCCCATACGACGGAGCAGAGCGAGTTGAACGTCTACATACCCATATTGGTGCTTGCCGGCATTGCTGCAGCCTTTGCCGTGGGCTCGGTGATCCTGGCGAGCATCACGGGCCCCACCCGGTTCAACCGGTCGAAGCTGGAGGCCTACGAATGTGGGATCGAACCCACTGAAACGGGGTTCAGCGGCCCGAAGGCCGCAAGCGGTCAGCGCTTCCCGGTGAAGTATTACCTGACCGCAATGTTATTCATCGTCTTCGACATCGAAATTGTGTTCCTCTATCCGTGGGCGGTCAGTTTCGACTACCTCGGAACGTTCGCGCTCGTCGAGATGGTCATATTCATGCTCACGGTTTTCGTGGCCTACGCATACGTGTGGCGCCGCGGTGGCCTGACGTGGGATTGAGGTAGGACGTGGGACTGGAAGAACAGCTGCCCGGCGGGATTCTGCTGTCGACGGTCGAGAAGGTTGCGGGTTATGTCCGCAAGAACTCGCTGTGGCCGGCGACCTTCGGCTTGGCCTGCTGCGCAATCGAGATGATGGCGACGGCGGGCCCGAGGTTCGACATCGCCCGATTCGGCATGGAGCGGTTCTCGGCGACGCCCCGACAGGCGGACCTGATGATCGTCGCGGGCCGGGTCAGCCAGAAGATGGCCCCGGTGCTGCGGCAGATCTACGACCAGATGGCCGAGCCGAAATGGGTTCTGGCGATGGGCGTGTGCGCCTCCTCTGGCGGAATGTTCAACAACTACGCGATCGTGCAGGGCGTCGACCACGTAGTACCGGTGGACATCTACCTGCCCGGCTGCCCGCCCCGACCCGAGATGCTGTTGTACGCAATCCTGAAGCTGCACGAGAAGATTCAGGAAATGCCGCTGGGCGTCAACCGGGAACGCGCCATCGCCGAAGCCGAGGAAGCGGCCATGGCCGCCCGCCCCACCATCGAGATGCGCGGTCTGCTGCGATGAGCTCACCGGACAAAGACCCGCAGGGCGCCACCCTGACCCCGGGCGCGGACGTCCCACCCGAAGGCCAGGAAGTGATCAGCGTCCGCCGCGGCATGTTCGGTGTTCGCGGCACCGGCGACACCTCCGGCTACGGGCGGCTGGTGCGCGAGATCGCGCTGCCCGGCGAGAGCCCCCGGCCCTACGGCAGCTACTTCGACGACATCGCCGACCGGCTGGCCGAGGCGTTGGACCGCGAGGGCCTCGACTTCAACGAGGCGATTGAGAAGGTCGTCGTCTACCGCGACGAACTGAGCCTGCACGTGCGCCGAGACCTGCTACCGCAGGTCGCCCAGCGGTTGCGCGACGAACCCGAACTGCGGTTCGAGTTGTGCCTGGGCGTCAGCGGCGTGCACTACCCGAACGAGACCGGGCGCGAACTTCACGCCGTATACCCGCTGCGGTCGATCACCCACAATCGCCGGGTGCGGCTGGAAGTGTCTGCGCCAGACAGCGATCCGCACATCCCCTCGCTGTTCAGCGTCTACCCGACCAACGACTGGCACGAGCGGGAGACCTACGACTTCTTCGGGATCATCTTCGACGGACATCCGTCGCTGACCCGGATCGAAATGCCCGACGACTGGCAGGGCCACCCACAACGCAAGGACTACCCGCTGGGCGGTATCCCGGTCGAGTACAAGGGCGCGCAGATTCCCCCACCCGATGAGCGCAGGGGCTATAACTGATGAGCACATCCACCAGCACGGCGCACGACGGCGCCGGCGCTCCAGAGACGCTTGTGGTCGCCGGCGGCCAGGACTGGGACAAGGTCGTCGACGCCGCGCGCAACGCCGACCCCGGTGAACGCATCGTCGTCAACATGGGGCCGCAACACCCCTCCACCCACGGTGTGCTGCGCCTGATCCTGGAGATCGAAGGCGAGACGGTCACCGAGGTGCGCTGCGGAATCGGCTACCTGCACACCGGCATCGAGAAGAACCTCGAATACCGGTACTGGACGCAGGGCGTCACGTTCGTCACCCGGATGGACTACCTGGCACCGTTTTTCAACGAGACGGCGTACTGCCTGGGCGTGGAGAAACTGCTTGGCATCACCGATGAAATCCCGGAACGGGTCAACGTCATCCGGGTGATGATGATGGAGCTCAACCGGATTTCTTCGCACCTGGTCGCCCTGGCCACCGGCGGCATGGAGCTGGGTGCCATGACGCCGATGTTCGTGGGCTTCCGCGCCCGCGAGATCATCCTGACCCTGTTCGAGAAGATCACCGGCCTGCGGATGAACAGCGCCTACATCCGTCCCGGCGGGCTGGCCCAGGACCTGCCGCCGAACGGGGTCGACGACATCGCCGCAGCGTTGAAGGAACTGCGGGTTCCGTTGCGCCAGATGGGCGACCTGCTCAACGAGAACGCGATCTGGAAGGCCCGCACCGAGCACGTCGGATACCTGGACCTGACCGGTTGCATGGCGTTGGGTATCACGGGTCCGATCCTGCGCGCCACCGGCCTGCCGCACGACCTGCGCAAGAGCGAACCCTACTGCGGCTACGAGAACTACGAGTTCGACGTCATAACCGATGACAACTGTGATGCCTACGGACGCTACATCATTCGGGTCAAAGAGATGTGGGAGTCGATCAAGATCATCGAACAGTGTCTGGACAAGTTGCGGCCCGGGCCGACCATGGTCGAGGACCGCAAAATCGCTTGGCCCGCAGACCTTTACGTGGGCCCCGACGGCATGGGTAACTCCCCGGAGCACATTGCCAAGATCATGGGCAGCTCGATGGAAGCGTTGATCCACCACTTCAAGCTGGTCACCGAGGGCATCCGGGTCCCGGCCGGTCAGGTGTATGTGTCGGTCGAGTCGCCCCGCGGGGAGCTCGGCGTGCACATGGTCAGCGATGGCGGCACCCGCCCCTACCGCGTGCATTACCGGGACCCCTCCTTCACCAATCTGCAGTCGGTCGCGGCGATGTGCGAGGGCGGGATGGTCGCCGACCTGATCACCGCGGTCGCCAGCATCGACCCGGTCATGGGCGGAGTGGACCGATGACCGTTCCGAAAGTCGGCAGCAGCAACGGAGAGCGGGTCTTTCTGCGACTCGGTCCCCCGCCCGAGGAGCCCAACCAGTTCGTGGTCGAGGGTGCGCCGCAGTCGTATCCGGCCGAGGTGCGGGCCCGGCTCGAAGTCGAGGCCAAGGAGATCATCGCCAAATACCCCAACAGCCGCTCAGCACTGCTGCCGCTGCTGCACCTGGTACAGGGCGAAGACTCCTACCTCACCCCCGCCGGACTCGAATTCTGTTCCGAGCAACTGGGATTGACCGGAGCCGAGGTCTCCGCGGTCGCCAGCTTCTATACGATGTACCGACGCGGGCCCACCGGCGACTACCTGGTCGGTGTGTGCACCAACACGCTGTGCGCGGTGATGGGGGGCGACGCGATATTCGCCGATCTCAAGGAACATCTGGGTATCGGCAACGACGAGACCACCGCCGACGGCACGGTCACCCTGCAACACATCGAGTGCAACGCGGCCTGTGACTACGCGCCGGTGGTGATGGTCAACTGGGAGTTCTACGACAACCAGACTCCCGCGTCGGCCCGCGAACTCGTCGACTCGCTGCGGTCGGGCGAGCCGTTGGCGCCCACCCGAGGCGCCCCACTGTGCAAGTTCCGGGAAACGTCGCGCATTCTGGCCGGCCTGCCCGACCAGCGCCCCGACGAAGGCCAGGGCGGTGCCGGTGCAGCCACGCTGGCCGGACTGCGGGTGGCCAAGGAGAACGGTATGCAGGCACCCGAAGCCCCAGGGACCACCGATGACTAGCGCCCCCGCCACCCCGCTGACACCGGTCATCAGCCGCTACTGGGACGACCCCGAATCCTGGTCGCTTGCGACCTACGAACGCTACGACGGCTACCGGGCCATGAAGAAGGCCCTGACCATGAATCCCGACGATGTGATCGGGACGGTGAAGGACTCCGGGTTGCGTGGCCGCGGTGGTGCCGGCTTCTCGACCGGGACCAAGTGGTCGTTCATCCCGCAGGGCGACACCGGACCGGCGGCCAAGCCGCATTACCTGGTGGTCAACGCCGACGAGTCCGAACCCGGTACATGCAAAGACATTCCGTTGATGCTGGCGACACCGCATGTGCTCGTCGAGGGCGTGATCATCGCCTCCTACGCGATCCGGGCCAGCCATGCCTTCATCTACGTGCGTGGTGAAGTGGTGCCGGTGCTGCGGCGGCTGCAGAACGCCGTCGCCGAGGCCTACGCCGCCGGCTACCTCGGCCGCGACATCGGCGGCTCCGGTTTCAACCTGGAGCTGGTGGTGCACGCGGGCGCCGGGGCATACATCTGCGGCGAGGAGACCGCGCTGCTCGACTCACTGGAAGGCCGCCGCGGCCAGCCGCGACTGCGGCCGCCCTTCCCCGCCGTCGCCGGCCTGTACGGCTGCCCCACGGTGATCAACAACGTGGAGACCATTGCCAGTGTCCCGTCGATCATCCTCAACGGTGTCGACTGGTTCCGTTCCATGGGCAGCGAGAAATCGCCTGGCTTCACGCTGTATTCGTTGTCCGGGCATGTCACCAACCCCGGGCAGTACGAAGCGCCGCTGGGCATCACGCTGCGTGAGTTGCTCGACTACGCGGGAGGCGTCCGGGCGGGCCACAAGCTGAAGTTCTGGACACCGGGTGGGTCCTCCACCCCGCTGCTGACCGACGAACACCTCGACGTGCCGCTGGACTACGAGGGTGTCGGCGGCGTCGGCTCGATGCTGGGCACCAAGGCGCTGGAGATCTTCGACGAAACCACTTGCGTGGTGCGGGCGGTGCGGCGCTGGACCGAGTTCTACAAGCACGAATCTTGCGGCAAGTGCACCCCGTGCCGGGAGGGCACCTTCTGGCTGGACAAGATCTACGAGCGGCTGGAGACCGGCCGGGGCACCCGTGAGGACCTCGACAAGTTGCTGGACATCTCGGACGCAATCCTCGGAAAGTCGTTCTGCGCGTTGGGTGATGGTGCCGCCAGTCCGGTGATGTCGTCGATCCAGCACTTCCGGGAGGAATACATCGCCCACGTCGAATCCGGCGGCTGCCCGTTCGACCCCCGAGACTCCATGCTGACGTTGGACGGAGTGAAAGCGTGACCCAGACAGCTGACGCTGAGAACCGCTTGGCTCAGCCCGAGATGGTGTCGCTGACCATCGACGGAGTCGAGATCAGCGTTCCCAAGGGCACTTTGGTGATCCGCGCCGCCGAGTTGATGGGCATCCAGATCCCCCGGTTCTGCGACCACCCGCTGCTCGACCCGGTCGGCGCCTGCCGGCAGTGCCTGGTCGAGGTGGAAGGCCAGCGCAAGCCGCTGGCATCCTGCACCACCGTCTGCACCGACGACATGGTGGTGCGCACCCAGCTCACCTCCCCGGCCGCGGACAAGGCCCAGCACGGCGTGATGGAACTGCTGCTGATCAACCACCCGCTGGACTGCCCGATGTGCGACAAGGGCGGCGAATGCCCCCTGCAGAACCAGGCAATGTCCAACGGCCGCGCGGAATCTCGTTTCACCGATCCCAAGCGCACCTTCGCCAAGCCGATCAACATCTCGTCGCAGGTGCTGCTGGACCGGGAGCGCTGCATCCTGTGCGCCCGGTGCACCCGGTTCGCCAACCAGATCGCCGGCGACACGTTCATCGACATGCAGGAGCGCGGCGCCCTGCAGCAGGTCGGCATTTACGCCAACGAGCCCTTCGAGTCCTACTTCTCCGGCAACACCGTGCAGGTCTGTCCGGTGGGCGCGCTGACGGGCACCGCGTACCGCTTCCGGGCCCGGCCGTTCGACCTGGTGTCCAGTCCGAGCGTGTGCGAGCACTGCGCGTCCGGATGTGCGCAGCGCACCGACCACCGCCGCGGCAAGGTGACCCGCCGGCTGGCCGGTGACGACCCCGAGGTCAACGAGGAGTGGAACTGCGACAAGGGCCGGTGGGCTTTCACCTACGCGACCCAACCGGATGTGATCACCACGCCGCTGATCCGGGACTCGGGCGGCGAGCTGGTACCGGCGTCGTGGGCGCACGCGATCGTGGCGGCGACGCAGGGACTCGAGGCGGCCCGCGGGCGCACCGGCGTGCTGGTTGGCGGCCGGGTCACCTGGGAGGACGCCTACGCCTATGCCAAGTTCGCGCGAATCGTGCTGGACACCAATGACATCGACTTCCGGGCCCGTCCCTCCTCGGCCGAAGAGGCCGATTTCCTGGCGGCGCGCATTGCCGGGCGACCGGTCACCGTCAGCTACTCCGACCTGGAGGCGGCGCCGGTCGTCCTGCTGGTCGGCTTCGAGCCGGAAGAGGAATCGCCGATCGTCTTCCTGCGGCTGCGCAAGGCCGCCCGCAAGAACAACCTTCCGGTGTATGCCGTCGCTCCGTTCGCGAGTCGTGGGCTGACGAAAATGTCGGGCCGGTTGCTGCAGACCGCTCCCGGCGCCGAGCCCTCCACATTGGACGGGCTGGCGACCGGGGAGATCGGGGACCTGCTCAGCACCCCGGGCGCGGTGATCATGGTCGGGGAGCGCCTGGCCACGGTGCCCGGCGGCTTCTCCGCCGCGGCCCGGCTTGCCGACACCACCGGGGCACGGTTGGCCTGGGTGCCGCGGCGCGCCGGGGAACGCGGTGCCCTGGAAGCCGGTGCCCTGCCCGGGCTGTTGCCCGGTGGCCGCCCCGCCGCTGACGAGGCCGCGCGCTCGCAGGTCGCCGCGGCGTGGCATGTCGACGAATTGCCTACTACGGCAGGACGTGACACGGACGGCATCCTGGCCGCGGCCATCGACGGAACGCTGGGCGCGCTGCTGGTCGGCGGCATCGAACCGGGCGACTTCGCCGACCCGGCCGCGGTGCTCGCCGCCCTGGACACCGCGCCGTTCGTGGTCAGCCTCGAAATGCGGCACAGCGCCGTCACCGAGCGGGCCGACGTGGTGTTCCCGGTCGCGCCCACCACCCAGAAGTCGGGTGCATTCGTCAACTGGGAGGGCCGCTATCGCGGCTTCGAACCCGCGTTCCATGGCACCACCCTGCAGGCCAGCCAGTCCGACCACCGCGTGCTCGACACGTTGGCCGACGAGATGGGCGTCTATCTGGGTTGCGCCACAGTCGAATCCGCCCGCGAGGAACTCTCGGCCCTGGGCACTTGGGACGGCAAGCACCCGGCCGGCCCGGCGGCCGAGGCGGCATCGCCCGCCGAACCCGGCGCCGGTCAGGCGGTGCTGACCGGCTGGCGGTTGCTGCTGGACGCCGGTCGCGGACAGGACGGCGAACCACACCTGGCCGGCACCGCGCGCAAGCCCGAAGTGCGATTGTCGGCGAACACCGCCGCCGAGATCGGCGCCGGCGACGGGGATCCCGTCACGGTCAGCACCGACCGTGGCTCGATCACCCTGCCGCTCAACGTCACCGACATGCCCGACCGGGTGGTGTGGCTGCCGATCAACTCACCGGGTTCGGCGGTGCACAAAGATCTTGGCGTCACACTGGGTGCCGTCGTGAACATCGGGGTGGGTGCCAAATGAACGGCTTGACCGCTTTCGGGCACGACGCCTGGTGGCTGGTGTTGGGCAAAGCGCTGGCCATCTTCGTCTACCTGGTGCTGACGGTGCTGGTGGCGATCCTGCTCGAACGAAAGCTGCTGGGCCGCATGCAACTACGGCCCGGGCCCAACCGGGTGGGGCCGAAGGGTCTGCTGCAGAGCCTGGCCGACGGCGTCAAGCTGGCGCTGAAAGAGAGCATCACGCCCAAGGGCATCGACTGGTTCGTCTACTTCGCGGCGCCGGCCATCTCGGCGATTCCCGCGTTCACCGCCTTCGCGTTCATTCCGTTCGGCCCCGAGGTTTCGGTGTTCGGCCATTGGACTCCGTTGCAGCTCACCGATCTTCCGGTCGCGGTGCTGTTCATCCTGGGTCTGTCGGCGATCGGCGTGTACGGCATCGTGCTGGGCGGTTGGGCGTCGGGATCGACCTACCCGCTGCTCGGCGGGGTGCGGTCGACCGCCCAGGTGATCTCCTACGAGGTGGCGATGGGGCTGTCGTTCGCGGCCGTGTTCCTTTACGCCGGCACCATGTCGACATCGCAGATCGTGGCCGCCCAGGACCGCGTCTGGTACATCTTCCTGCTGCTGCCGTCGTTCTTGACGTACCTGATCTCCATGGTCGGTGAGACCAACCGGGCGCCGTTCGACCTGCCCGAAGCCGAGGGCGAATTGGTGGCCGGCTTCCATACCGAGTACTCGTCGCTGAAGTTCGCCATCTTCATGCTTGCCGAATACGTGAACATGACCACGGTTTCGGCGCTGGCGGCGACGATGTTCCTGGGCGGCTGGCACGCCCCGTGGCCGTTGAACCTGTGGGAGGGGGCCAACAGCGGCTGGTGGCCCGTGCTGTGGTTCACCGCCAAGGTGTGGACGTTCCTGTTCATCTACTTCTGGTTGCGCGCCACGCTCCCCCGGTTCCGCTACGACCAGTTCATGGCGCTGGGCTGGAAGCTGCTGATCCCGGTGTCGTTGGCGTGGATCATGATCGCGGGCACTGTGCGCTGGCTGCGCAATCAGGGCTACCCCCACTGGACCCCGGTGCTGGTGATTTGCAGCCTGGTGGTGGCCGTCGTGCTGATCGCAACGCTGCGCAAACCGTTCACTGTGCCCAAACGCCAGAAGCAGCGTGTCGAAAAGCCTGTCGGCGCAAGCGATCCGCAACCAGCATTCCCGACACCACCACTGCCGATGAAGACCCTCGAACGGCCCGTTGGTGCGAGCAAGGAGAAGGCACGTGGCTAAATTCTTGGACCCCATCGCCGGATTCGGCGTCACGTTCGGGTCGATGTTCAAGAAGACCATCACCGAGGAGTATCCGGAGAAGCCCGGCCCGGTGGCGCCCCGCTACCACGGCCGTCATCAGCTGAACCGCTATCCCGACGGGTTGGAGAAGTGCATCGGGTGCGAGTTGTGCGCCTGGTCCTGCCCCGCCGACGCGATCTACGTCGAGGGCGCCGACAACACCGAGGAAGCGCGGTACTCGCCGGGGGAACGCTACGGCCGGGTTTACCAGATCAACTATCTGCGCTGCATCGGTTGCGGGCTGTGCATCGAAGCCTGCCCCACCCGCGCCCTGACGATGACCAACGACTACGAGCTGGCCGACGACAACCGCGCAGACCTGATCTACGAGAAGGACCGGCTGCTGGCGCCGCTGGAGCCCGGTATGACGGAACCGCCGCATCCGAGGGCGGAGGGTGCCACCGACAAGGATTACTACCTGGGCAACGTGACCGCGGACGGAGTGCGGCAAAGTCAGGAAGCCGGGGACCCCCGGTGAGCGTGATACTCGCCTCCAACCTGGCTCCGGAGCTCATCACCCGCACCTCCACCGGTGAAGCGGTGATGTTCTGGGTGCTCGGCGCGCTGGCGTTGGTCGGAGCCTTGGGCGTGGTGCTGGCCGTCAACGCCGTCTACTCGGCGATGTACCTGGCGATGACGATGCTGATCCTGGCGGTCTTCTACATCGCCCAGGACGCGCTGTTTCTGGGTGTCGTTCAAGTCGTGGTCTATACCGGCGCGGTGATGATGCTGTTCCTGTTCGTCCTGATGCTGATCGGCGTGGACTCGGCGGAATCGCTGAAGGAGACGCTGCGCGGACAACGGATCGCCGGAGTGGTGACCGGCGTCGGCTTTGGCATCCTGCTGATTGGCGGGATCGGCAACGTTGCGACAGCGGGCTTCCACGGGCTGGACGGCGCCAACGCCGGCGGCAACGTGGAAGGCCTTGCCGCCCTGATATTCACGCGCTACCTGTGGGCCTTCGAGTTGACCAGCGCGCTGCTGATCACCGCCGCGGTCGGCGCGATGATCCTGGCGCACCGGGAGCGGTTCGAGCGGCGCAAGACTCAGCGCGAGCTCTCTCAGGAACGCTTCCGTCCCGGCGGGCACCCCACCCCGCTGCCCAGCCCGGGTGTCTACGCGCGCCACAACGCCGTCGACGTCGCCGCCCTGCTGCCGGACGGTTCGTATTCGGAACTGTCGGTCTCGCGCATCCTGCGCACCCGCGGCGCCGACGGCCTGGAGACACCGTCGCCCGAATCGGTCAAGGGAGGTGCGTCATGAATCCGGCCAACTACCTTTACCTTTCGGCGTTGCTGTTCACCATCGGAGCGGCCGGCGTGCTGCTGCGGCGCAACGCGATCGTCATGTTCATGTGCGTGGAGCTGATGCTCAACGCGGTAAACCTGGCGTTCGTCACCTTCGCCCGCATGCACGGCAAGCTCGATGGACAGATGATCGCGTTCTTCACCATGGTGGTCGCCGCCTGCGAGGTGGTGATCGGCCTGGCGATCATCATGACGATTTTCCGTACCCGCAAATCGGCGTCGGTCGACGACGCGAATCTACTCAAAGGCTGAAAGAGCCAACGTGAATAACCTGGCGCTTCATTACACCTGGCTGCTCGTGGCACTGCCACTTGCGGGGGCCGCAATCCTGCTGTTCGGCGGTCGACGCACCGACGCGTGGGGCCATTGGCTGGGTACTTTGGCCGCCTTGTCGGCCTTCGGCGTGGGCGTGACGCTGCTGACCGACCTGTTGAGCCGGCCCGCCGAGGAGCGCACCGTCAGCCAGACGGTGTTCAGCTGGATACCGGTCGGCGGCCTGCAGGTGGACTTCGGCCTGCAGATCGACCAGCTGTCCATGTGTTTCGTGCTGTTGATCTCTGGTGTCGGGTCGTTGATCCACATCTACTCGATCGCCTACATGGCCGAGGACGAGGACCGCCGCAGGTTTTTCGGCTACCTCAACCTGTTCCTGGCTTCGATGCTGCTGTTGGTGGTCGCGGACAACTACGTGCTGCTCTACGTCGGGTGGGAAGGCGTCGGCCTGGCGTCCTACCTGCTGATCGGGTTCTGGTACCACAAGCCGTCGGCCGCCACCGCGGCCAAGAAGGCGTTCGTGATGAACCGGGTCGGGGACGCCGGCCTGGCACTGGCCATGTTCTTGATGTTCGCCACCTTCGGAACCGTGTCCTACAGCGGCGTTTTCGCCGGAGTGCCGGCGGCGAGCCAGAGCGTGCTGAACGTGACGGGACTGCTGCTGCTGCTGGGTGCCTGCGCGAAGTCCGCCCAGGTGCCCCTGCAGGCGTGGTTGGGTGACGCCATGGAAGGCCCCACCCCGGTGTCGGCCCTGATCCACGCGGCCACCATGGTGACCGCCGGTGTCTACCTGATCGTGCGGTCCAACCCGTTGTTCAACCTGGCCCCCGGCGCTCAATTGGGTGTCGTCATCGTCGGCGCCGTCACGTTGATGCTCGGGGCGTTCATCGGCTGCGCGAAGGACGACATCAAGCGCGCACTGGCCGCCTCCACCATGAGCCAGATCGGCTACATGGTGCTGGCCGCGGGGTTGGGCCCGGCCGGTTACGCCTTCGCGATCATGCACCTGCTCACCCACGGCTTCTTCAAGGCCGGCCTGTTCCTCGGGTCCGGGTCGATCATCCACGCCATGCACGAGGAACAGGACATGCGTCGTTACGGCGGCCTGCGCGCGGCGCTGCCCATCACGTTCGTGACGTTCGGCCTGGGATACCTGGCGATCATCGGCGTGCCACCGTTCGCCGGCTTCTTCTCCAAGGACGCGATCATCGAGGCGGCACTGGGGTCCGGCGGCACCCGCGGCTACATCCTGGGCGGCGCGGCCCTGTTGGGCGCGGGCATCACCGCGTTCTACATGACGCGGGTGATGCTGATGACGTTCTTCGGTAAGAAGCGTTGGGCTCCGGGACTGCATCCGCACGAGGCACCCGCCCTGATGGCGTGGCCGATGATCCTGCTTGCGGTCGGGTCGGTCTTCTCCGGTGGCCTGTTCGCGATCGGCGGCACGCTGCAGCACTGGCTCGAACCGGTGGTCGGCGGGCACGAGGAAACCACCCATGCGGTGCCCGCCTGGGTCAGTACGTCACTCGCGCTGGGTGTGGTGGTCGTCGGTATCGCGGTGGCCTACCGGATGTATGGCGGAAAGGCCGAAATCCCGCGGGTGGCGCCGTCTCAGGTCTCGGTGCTCACGGCGGCCGCTCGCGCCGACGGGTACGGCGACGCCTTCAACGAGGAGGTTTTCATGCGCCCCGGTGCGCAGCTGACGTACACGCTGGTGGGGGTGGACAACGCCGGCGTGGACGGCTCCGTCAACGCGCTCGCGGCTCTGGTGAGCCGGACCTCGAATCGGTTGCGAGGCATGCAAACCGGCTTCGCGCGCAATTACGCGTTGTCGATGCTGGTGGGTGCCGCGCTGGTGGCCGGTGCGCTGTTGGCGGTGAACCTGTGGTGACCGGCATCCCGTGGCTGACCGTCCTGTGGCTGGTGCCGCTGGCCGGATCGGTGTTGATCATTCTGCTGCCGCCGGGACTGCGCCGGGCCGTGAAATGGACCGGGGTGACGGTGAGCATCCTGACCCTGGCGGTGTCCCTCATCGTGGCCGCCGGGTTCAAGCCGGGTGGAGACACCTACCAGTTCACCGAGAAGCATTCCTGGATCCCGTCTTTCGGCGCCGGATACACGCTCGGGGTGGACGGCATCGGTCTGATCCTGGTGCTGCTGACCACGGTGCTGATACCGCTGCTGCTGGTGGCCGGCTGGAATGACGGCGGCGATGCCGACAGCTCGTCAGGTCGGGAGGGCCGCCCGCGCGGGGTGCACGCCTACGTCGCGCTGACGCTGGCCATCGAGTCAATGGTGCTGATCTCGGTGGTGGCCCTCGATGTGCTGCTGTTCTACGTCTTCTTCGAGGCGATGCTGATCCCGATGTACTTCCTGATCGGCGGGTTCGGTCACGGCAGTGAGCGGTCGCGCGCGGCGGTCAAGTTCCTGTTGTACAACCTGTTCGGCGGTCTGATCATGCTGGCCGCGGTGATCGGTCTCTATGTGGTGACCACCCAACACGGCGGGGGCACCTTCGATTTCGTCCGGATCGTGGAAGACGTGCGCGCCGGGCGCTACCGCGACGTGGACCCCGCCGTGCTCAAGGCGCTGTTCCTGGGCTTCATGTTCGCCTTCGCGGTCAAGGCGCCGCTGTGGCCGTTCCACCGCTGGCTGCCCGACGCATGCGTCGAGGCGACGCCGGCCACCGCGGTGCTGATCACCGCCGTGATGGACAAGGTCGGCACCTTCGGCATGCTGCGCTATTGCCTGCAGCTGTTCCCCGACGCCTCAACGTATTTCCGGCCGGTGATCGTCACGCTGGCCATCATCGGGGTGATCTACGGCGCGATCGTCGCGATCGGTCAGACCGACATGATGCGCCTGATCGCCTACACGTCGATTTCGCACTTCGGGTTCATCATCGCCGGCATCTTCGTGATGACCACGCAGGGCCAGAGCGGGTCGACGCTGTACATGCTCAACCACGGCATCTCCACGGCCGCGGTGTTCCTGATCGCGGGCTTCCTGGTGTCACGGCGCGGCAGTCGGTTGATCGCCGATTACGGCGGCGTGCAGAAGGTGGCCCCGATCCTGGCCGGCACGTTCCTGGTGTCCTGCATGGCTACCCTGTCGCTGCCCGGCCTCGCGCCCTTCGTCAGCGAATTCCTGGTACTGCTGGGCACATTCAACCGCTACTGGCTGGCGGCGGCCTTCGGGGTCACGGCCCTGGTGCTGGCCGCCATCTACATGCTCTGGCTCTACCAGCGGGTGATGACCGGCCCGGTGGCCAAGGACAACGAGAAGATCCGCGATCTGGTGCCGCGGGAAATGATCGTCGTTGCCCCGCTGATCGCACTGCTGCTGGTGCTCGGTGTCTATCCGAAGCCGGTGCTCGACCGGATCAACCCGTCGGTCGAACACACCATGAGCACCATCCGACAGCAGGATCCCGCGCCGACAGTGCCCATAGGCGTGCGCCCGACAACGGCCGAAGGACCGCACCCATGATCAACAAACCCAGCGTCGAGTACTTCCTGCTCTCCCCATTGTTCATCGTGTTCGGCGTGGCGGTGATCGGCGTGCTGGCCGAAGCGTTCCTGCCCCGCCGGCTGCGTTACGGCGTGCAGGTCGGCCTCACCCTCGCCGGCTTTGTGGCGGCATTCGCCGCGGTGATCGTGGTGGCCAAGTCGGTTCCGGCCGTGGGTCAGGCCACCGTGCTCGGAGCGATCGCCGTGGACCGGCCGGCGCTGTTCCTCCAGGGCACCGTGCTGCTGGTCGCCGTGCTCGGAACGATCTTCATCGCCGAGCGCCGACACGTGGTCACCAAGTCGAAGGTGTTCGCGGGGCTGGATTCCTTTACCCCGCAAGCCTCTTCGACACCGGGCAGTGACATCGAGCGGGATGCCGAGCGAATGGGTGCCGCCCAGACCGAACTCTTTCCGCTGCTGACACTTTCGGTCGGCGGCATGCTGGTGTTCCCCGCCTCCAACGACCTGTTGACGATGTTCGTTGCGCTGGAAGTTCTTTCCCTGCCGCTGTACCTGATGTGTGGCCTGGCCCGACACCGCCGACTGCTGTCGCAGGAGGCGGCGCTGAAGTACTTCCTGCTGGGCGCGTTCTCGTCCGCGTTCTTCCTCTACGGTGTCGCGCTGCTCTACGGCGCCACCGGCACGCTGACTCTGCACTCCATCCGGGAGGCGCTGGCCGCGCAGAGTGACCGATCCATGGCGCTGGTCGGAGTCGCCCTGCTGGCGGTCGGCCTGCTGTTCAAAGTTGGCGCCGTCCCGTTCCATTCGTGGATTCCCGACGTCTATCAGGGGGCGCCCACCCCGATCACCGGGTTCATGGCTGCTGCCACCAAGGTGGCGGCGTTCGGGGCACTGGTGCGCGTCGTCTACGTGGCGTTGCCGCCGTTGCACGGCGACTGGCGCCCGGTGCTCTGGGCCATCTCGATCCTGACCATGGCCGTGGGGACCATCACCGCGGTAAACCAATCCGATGTCAAACGGATGCTGGCCTATTCGTCGGTGGCCCACGTCGGCTTCATCCTGACCGGTGTGATCGCCGACAACGCGGCGGGCCTTTCCTCGACGTTGTTCTATTTGGTGGCCTACAGTTTCAGCACGGTGGGCGCGTTCGCGATCGTCGGTCTGATCCGCAATGCGGACGGGGTCGAAGACGCGAGCCTGGCGAACTGGGCCGGGCTGGGGCAGCGATCTCCCATTGTGGGCGTGATGCTTTCGATGTTCCTGCTGGCTTTCGCGGGCATCCCGTTGACGAGCGGCTTCATCAGCAAGTTCTCCGTGTTCAAAGCCGCCGCCGAGGGCGGTGCGGTGCCGCTGGTCATCATCGGTGTCATCTCCAGCGCGGTCGCGGCCTACTTCTACGTGCGAGTAATCGTGTTGATGTTCTTCACCGAGGGCACCGACGACACGCCCCAGGTGGTGGCACCCGGCGTGCTGAGCAAGGCGGCAATCGCGGTGTGCGCCTTGGTCACCGTGGTGTTGGGTATCGTGCCGCAGCCGGTGCTGGACCTCGCTGACCACGCGGCGCAGTTACTGCAACACTGAGGGATCCGGGCTGGAACGGTCAGGGCTGGCCGAAGAAGCCGGCCTGGTTGTCGCCCTGGTTGCCCACGCCGGAGCTGTTGTCGCCGGAGTTGCCGAAGCCGGAACTGAAGTCACCCGTGTTACCGACGCCAACGTTCGCGAAGCCGGAGTTATTGAAGCCGACATTCGCGATGCCCGAGTTGCTGAACCCCCTGTTGGATTGTCCGGTGTTGTTGAAGCCGACCAGTCCGGTGCCGTCGTTCAGGAAGCCTGAGGTGGCGACGAAGGGCAAACCATTGACGTTGGTGTTCTGAAAGCCCGAGACGAAATCGCCGGTGTTGTTGAAACCGGACACGTTGCTGCCGGTGTTGCCGAATCCTGATACGGTGCCGGGCTGATCGACGGAACTACCGATCGCGGTGTTGACGTCACCGCTGTTGAACAGGCCCGTGTTGAGGTCGCCGGCGTTGCCGAAACCCGTGTTGTACGAGCCCGAGTTGAACGAACCGGTGTTTCCGCCGAAACCGGTGGCACCGCCGGAATTGAAGTCGCCGGTGTTCTGATTGCCGGAGTTGCCCGAGCCGACGTTTTGGAAGCCTGCGTTCCACATGCCCGCGTTACCCGAGCCGGCATTGCCGAGTCCGACATTATTACTGCCACCATTGCCGAACCCGGTATTGGCGAAACCTGAGTTCCAGAAACCCGAGTTGACTGACCCTGCGTTGCCGAAGCCCGTATTGCCGTCACCGGAGTTGAAGAACCCGAAGTTGCCGTTCCCGGAGTTGAAGAACCCGATGTTGTTGTTGCCGGAGTTCCCGAAGCCGAGGTTTCCGCTGCCGGTATTCAGGACCCCGATGCCAATCTGATTGTCACCGATGAGCCCGATGCCGATGTTGTTGTTGCCGAGGTTGCCGAACCCGAAGTTGGCGCTGCCGAGGTTGCCGAACCCGAAGTTGCTGCTGCCGAGGTTGCCACTTCCCACGTTGAAGGAGCCGAAATTCCCGCTACCGAGGTTGAAACTGCCGAAATTGCCGCCACCGAAATTTCCGTTACCGGCGCTGTTGCCGAAGCCGAAGTTGCCGGACCCCTGGTTGCCCCAGCCCAGGTTCAGATTGCCGATGTTTCCGCTGCCGAAGTTGGTGTGGCCGATATTGCCGCTGCCGAGGTTGTAGGACCCGAAGTTCCCGCTGCCCAGGTTCAGGTTGCCGAGGTTTCCGCCACCCAGGTTCACGTTGCCGAAGTTGCCGCTGCCGAGGTTAAAGTCACCGAGGTTGCCGCCGCCGAAGTTCCATTGGCCCTGGTTACCCAGGCCGGTATTGATGTCGGGCAGCGCAAACACCGCACCCGGTGCTGCCAGCGCCGCGAAGGTTGGCGCCAACGGACCCAAGTCGAGCAGGAAGGCCGGAGCGCTGGCGCGGCCGAAGATCCCGGCTTGGTTGTCGCCTTCGTTGAACGCGCCGGCGCTTTGGTTCCCGGAGTTGCCGATTCCGGTGCTGAAATTGCCAGAGTTCGAGATGCCGGTGCTGAAGTCGCCGGTGTTGAACCAACCGACGCTCTGGCTGGCGTTACCGATGCCCACGGCGAAAACACCGGAGTTGCCGAAGCCGGTGGCGAACGATTCCGAGTTGTTGAATCCAGAGATTCCGCCGACGCCGAATATACCGTCGACATTTTGAAAACCAGAGGAGAAACTAGCGGAATTATTGAAACCGGAACTATCGGTGCCGGTGTTGCCGAAGCCGGAAGACGTGACACCGGATGGAGTGATCGAGCTACCGAGCGCGGTGTTCAGATCTCCGGAGTTGAGCAGACCGGTATTGGTGTCGCCAGCGTTTCCGTAGCCCGTGTTGACGGAGCCGGCGTTTGAGAGTCCGGTGTTGAAGTCGCCGGAGTTCGCCCAGCCGGTGTTGAGGCTCCCGCTGTTTCCCGAACCCGTGTTGTTAGAGCCGGAATTACCGGAGCCCATATTGTTGGAACCCGCGTTACCGAGCCCGAAATCGTTGAACCCCGAGTTTCCGACACCCATTCCCAAGTTGCCCGCATTCCAGAAGCCGGTGTTGGTTGCGCCCGAATTACTGAAGCCGAAATTTCCGTTACCCGAGTTGAAGACTCCGAAGTTGCCGTCACCGGAGTTGAAGAAGCCGACGTTGTTGTTCCCCGAATTACCAAAGCCGAGGTTGCCCACCCCTGAGTTGAGTGCCCCGATCCCCACCTGATTGTCACCGGTGAGACCGAAGCCGATGTTGTTGTTGCCGTTGTTCCCGAACCCGAAGTTGAGATTGCCGTTGTTGCCGAAGCCGATGTTGTTGGAACCGAGGTTGCCGCTGCCCAAGTTGAAGCTGCCGAAGTTCCCCGAGCCGTAATTGGTGCTGCCGTTATTGCCGCCACCGAAGTTGCCGCTGCCCAAGTTGCCGAAGCCGAAGTTGCCGTTGCCGTCGTTACCGAAGCCGAAGTTCAAGCGACCGAGGTTACCCAGACCAAAATTGGTGAAGCCCGTATTCCCGAAGCCCAGGTTGTAGGACCCGAAATTGCCGCTGCCGAAGTTGAGGTTGCCGGTATTACCGCCACCGAAATTCACGTTGCCGAAGTTGCCGCTGCCGAGGTTGTAGTCACCGAGGTTGCCTCCGCCCAGGTTCCAGATTCCGCTGTTCCCCAGACCGGTGTTGATGCCGGGGAGCACGGAAGCTGCCACGGCAGCGGCCGGAGCGGCAAGCGCCGCGACCTGACTCAAGCCCGGCAGACCCGCCAACGTCGTCCCCCACGACGACAAAGCCGCCACCGCGGCGGACGCCCCACCGTGGTAACCCACCAGCGCCGCGACGTCGGCGGCCCAGAACTCCTCGTAGAGGGCTTCGGCCGCCGCGATTGCCGGCGCGTTCTGACCGAACAAATTCGATAACACCAACTGCACGAACGCATTTCGATTCGCGGCCACCGCCACCGGGTGCACCGTCGCTGCCCGCGCCGCCTCGAACAACCCCGCCACCGCGTTGGCCGACCCCGATGCCGTGGCGGCTCGAGCCGCTGCCGCGCTCAACCATGCCGCATAGGGTGCGGCGGCCGCCGCCATCGCCTCGGCGGCAGCGCCCTGCCAAGCCTGTCCCGCCAACCCCGACGTCAACGCCGTGAACGACTGAGCGGCGGACGCCAACTCCTCGGCCAAACCGTCCCATGCCGCCGCGGCCGCCAGCATCGGTCCTGAACCGGCTCCGGCAAACATACGCAAGGAATTGATCTCGGGCGGCAGTCCGAAGAAACTCATTTGGCCATCCCCTTCCGGCGAGTGGCTCCAGGCCCGCCGATGAAGGGCCCCCGCAAACCCACCTCAGGCGGCACTGTAGGACGTCTGACGCCTGATTTCTGGCGAATGAGTCAAACTGATGTGAAGTTGCTAATTCCTCATCGCGACGAATTTCAATTCAGGAACGGGCGGGTGGTGAGCGCATAAATCGCCAATACCCCGAGTGGCGCAATCAACGGTAACCATGGCACCTGCAGCGGAAACGACGTCGCGACCAGCCCGGCGGCCGTGAAACCAACGGCGCCAATGATTGTCGGCCAGGTTCCCGCCTCGACGATGCTCACGGCATGTCGAGCGACGAGGTATGCAGCCGCAAACAGGCCCGACAGTGCGGCAGTCGCCTGCGAAGGTTCCGACAGCAGAATCACGACCACCGACAACAACACGGCAATCGTCGCGCCGGGTCGGAATGTCGTCGCGGCTCCCACCGCAAGTACCGCGGCGCCGGCAACCGCCAAAACCGCGCCGTGCGATCCGATCGCGGCCGTCCCGACCATGAGCAAGCCGAGCATCGCCGCCAAGATGCTGTTACTTGCTTTGGCAAACATCTCAGCCACCGCCCCGCAACTGGCCCCGCACCCGACGGCGGCGATCGGGCAATGCCCCCATCGCCTGCTCGAGCGAGCGCTCCGATGGCCAAGCCAGCACGTCCACGCCGATGCTGGTCATGTCTCGGTACATCGCGGAGCGCTGCAGCGCCCACATCCGGCCCACCAGCGGGTCGTGTTCGTCCTCAAACGGCGAAGTGTCCAGCACGTCGACCGCGACCACGACATGGCCGCGTTTGCGTAAGTCAATGAGCGCCAACGCGAATTCGGTATCGAGCAGCGTCGAGAAGGCGATGACGATCGCCCCCGCCGGGACCGCGGCCCGCGGCGCGAGTGTTCCGGTGGCTTTCTCGTACCCTTCGCCCGCCCCCAGCACGGTGTCCAGCACGCGGTAGAACTGGCGCTGGCCGATATCGGCGCCCAGCCAGCGCGGCCGGCTGCCGCCCAATGCGACGATCCCGGCGCGGTCACCGTTGCGCAGCGCGGTCTGCACCACCTGCGCGGCCCCGCGCACCACGCGTTCGGTGGCCTGGGTCGCCGGCCCCGCGGGCTGTCGATAGGAGTCGATCAGCACCACCACGTCGGCGGCCCGGTCGGTCAGTCGCTGCGTCACGTGCAACCGGCCGCGGCGCGCACTGACCGCCCAATTCACCGCGCGCAGTTGGTCGCCGGGGATGTACGGACGGATGTCGGCGTATTCGACGCCGGGACCCACGTGCCGGGTGAGGTGCGCGCCCAACCGGTCGAGTAACTCGGTCCGTGGAATCGACGTCGCTTGCGGGGGTGTGAGCGGAAATACGATTACGTCGGCGGTGTCAACGGTGCCGGTGCCCCGTACCAGGCCGCCGCGCGCGAGGACGTCGACGCGCATTCGGATGGGATAGCGTCCCCACCTGTTGGCCACGGCGGCAACCGTTTTCGCGTGCCTACTTGGCGACTCCAGCACCTCCACTTCCATGCCGCCGACCGATGACACGGTCAGATCCATGGCGTCGGACTCCGTGGTGGCCCACACCGATATCCGTGCTTGCTCGTCTTCGAAGCAGCGCTGTGAATCCGGCTCGGCATGCACCTGAACGGTGGGGACAGGTAGCTGCCAGTTCAGAGAGCACAGCACACCGAGCAGCGGGGCCGCGAAGGCGATCAGCTGCCAACGTCCACCGACGACCGCAGCCACCAGCGCGACCGCGGCACAGGTGGCGATCGACAACGTCAATTGTGATGCTCGCCAACGAAACTCGACGTCGCGAGTTTGGATCATGCCGAGCTGTTCTTCTCGTTGGCGCGGGGCACGGGCAAGCGCCGCAACAGTTCCCCGACCACGTCCGCGCCCTGGATCTTGCGGACCCACATCTCCGGTCGCAGCGTGATCCGGTGCGCGACCGCAGGGGTGGCGAGCGCCTTGACGTCTTCCGGGATCACATAGTCGCGGCCGAGCAACAGGGCGCGGGCACGGGCGAGCTGAACCAGATCGAGCTCGGCTCGTGGGCTGGCGCCGACGGCGACCTGGGGATGGT
>NZ_LZKQ01000190.1 GCF_001668675.1 Mycobacterium asiaticum
CTTCCTTCCCGCAATCGCTTACGCCCGCAACGGTTTTCTGGTCTCGCCGAAGGTCGCCGCACAGTGGGCCGCCCAGGTCCCGGTCTTCGTCGGCCAACCGGGCTTCGCCGAGACGTTCCTGCCCGGTGGGCGATCGCCGCGCCCCGGCGAGTTGTGCATCCTGGGCGGCCCACTGTGCGGCGACCTTCGGCGAGACCAGAAAACCGTTGCGGGCGTAAGCGATTGCGGGAAGGAAGAGCCGCTCGAACGGCAGCTTGCCGAACCGGGCGTGCAACTCGGACCATGCCGACACCGCGCCCGGCACCGTCACCGAGTTCCAGCCGAACGCGGGAACACCGTCGTCGCCGAAATAGTCCGGCGTCCACGCGGCGGGGGAGCGGCCGGAAGCGTTGAGGCCGTGCAAGCCTCGGCCGTCCCAGACGATGGCAAAGGCGTCGGACCCGATGCCGTTGGACACCGGTTCGACCACCGTGAGGGCGATGGCGGTGGCGACGGCCGCGTCGACCGCGCTCCCGCCGTCGGCCAGCATCCGCAGCCCGGCCTGCGCGGCCAGCGGTTGCGACGTGCACACCGCGTTCGCGGCCAGGATCGGGGTGCGTGGCCAGGCATACGGGAGGTCCCAGTCGAACGGCGCGCTCACGACCGCGAGCGTAGCGCCGCCGCGCCAGTCACGCCGTCAGCAGCGGAGCGATCCAGGTCAACTCGGCGGGCAGCTGGGAGCTCCAGAACTCGCCGTTGTGGCCGCCCGGCGAGAAACCGCCCGCCGGCGGGTTGGGCAGTTGGGCGATGAACTGCTTGGTGGCGGAGTAGAACGGGTCGCTGTCGCCGCAGTCGATCCGGATCGGGATCGACGCCAGGGCGGGCATCCCCCACACCGAATTGGCGGCGTAGTCGTCGGGTCCGTCGAACGCGCCCGGGGCGGCGGCACCCGGCGACGTCCACAGTGCGGGGCTCACCGCACAGATCGCCGCGGTGCGCCCGGGGCCCAGCCGGCCGCCGAGCAGCAGCGCGCCGTAGCCGCCCATCGACCAGCCCAGGAAGGCCACCCGCGAGGTGTCCAGGCCGTGGCTGTCCATGATCGGAATCAGCTCGTTGAGCACCATCGCGCCGGAGTCCTCGCCGGACGCCCGCTTGTGCCAGTAACCGCCGCCGCCGTCGACGGCCACCACCGCAAACGGCGGCAACCCGGCGTTGACGGCCTGCGCCAGGCCCTGCTCGACGCCTCCGGCCATCACACTGGACGCGTCATTGCCCTTACCGTGCAGGGCGATCACCGCGCGCAGCGGCTTGGTCTGTCCTGGCGGCCGCGCAATCGCCCAATTGGTCTGGATCCCGCCCCGCGCGGCCGATGCGAACGAGCCCGTCACCATCGTCGGGGCGGCCTGCGCGGGCGGGGCCGGATCGAGGGGACGTGTTGGCGCCAATGGAACGTTTGTCCCAGTCAGTGCCGGCGCAGCCGCTGACGGGCGGGCCTGAAACAGCACGTCGAGCGCATAAGCGCCGGCCGCGCCGCAGGTTGCGGCGGCACCGAGGACCAACACAGCGCGGCGGCTGATCTCTGGCATGCGCGCCATCATGCCATGTCCGTTTCGCGAAAATGGCAACGCCGTACCACTTTGACTGGCAGCATTGGTGGGTGTGACGGCAGCAGTGACTCCCAAGGGGGAACGTCGGCGGTACGCGCTGGTTAGCGCTGCCGCCGAGCTGCTCGGCGAGGGCGGGTTCGAAGCGGTGCGCCACCGGGCTGTGGCCCGGCGGGCCGGCCTGCCGCTGGCGTCAACCACCTACTACTTCTCTTCGCTCGATGACCTGATCGCCCGGGCGGTCGAACACATCGGCATGATCGAGGTGGCCCAGCTCCGCGCCCGGGTCAATGGTCTGTCCCGACGGCGTCGGGGGCCGGAGACCACCGCTGAGGTCTTGGTTGATCTGCTGGTGGGGGATGTATCGGGGCCTGGACTCGCAGAGCAGCTGATTTCGCGGTACGAGCGCCATATCGCCTGCACCCGCCTGCCCGCATTGCGCGAAAGCATGCGGCGCAGCTTGCGGCAGCGGGCGGAGGCGGTCGCCGAGGCCATTGAACGGTCCGGACGGTCGGTGCAGATCGAGTTGGTGTGCACGCTGATCTGCGCCGTCGACGGTTCGGTGGTATCGGCGCTGGTCGAGGGGCGCGACCCGAGGGCCGCCGCATTGTCGACGGTGATCGACCTGGTCGACGTGCTCGCGCCGGTTGATCAGCCGGCAGTGCGGATCGTCGGCTCGCCCGCCGACGACGACGGCCTGACCATGCTCCCGGTCGCCGAATAGCCGCAGGTAGCAGCCGAACGCCTAAGCTGTGTGTTCGTGATGGCCAAGTGAGCATTCCGAACGTATTGGCCGGCCGGTACGCCAGTGCCGAGATGGTCGCCATCTGGTCCCCCGAGGCCAAGGTGGTCGCGGAACGGCGGTTGTGGCTGGCGGTGCTGCGGGCCCAGGCCCGACTCGGCATCGATGTTCCCGCCGCGGCGATCGACGATTACGAGCGCGTCCTGGAGGACGTCGACCTGGCCTCGATCGCGGCCCGGGAGCGGGTGCTGCGCCACGACGTCAAGGCGCGCATCGAGGAATTCAACGCACTCGCCGGCCACGAGCACGTGCATAAGGGGATGACGAGCCGCGACCTCACCGAGAATGTGGAGCAGTTGCAGATCCGGCGGTCGCTGGAGCTGGTCTTCTCCCACGGGGTGGCGGTGGTGGCCCGGCTGGCCGAGCGCGCGGTGGCCTACCGGGATCTGGTGATGGCCGGTCGTAGTCACAACGTCGCCGCCCAGGCGACCACGCTGGGCAAGCGATTCGCCTCCGCCGCCCAGGAGACGTTGATCGCGTTGACCAGGCTGCGCGAGCTGATCGATCGTTACCCGCTGCGGGGCATCAAGGGGCCGATGGGCACGGCCCAGGACATGCTGGACCTGCTCGACGGGAACGCGGTCAAACTGGCCGAGCTCGAGCAACAGGTCGCCGACTTCCTCGGTTTCGCAACGGTTTTGCACAGCGTCGGGCAGGTGTATCCGCGTTCCCTGGACCACGACGTGATCTCGGCGCTGGTGCAACTGGGAGCCGGTCCCTCGTCGCTGGCGCACACCATCCGGTTGATGGCCGGGCATGAGCTGGTCACCGAGGGGTTCGCCGAGGGCCAGGTCGGTTCCTCGGCGATGCCGCACAAGATGAACACCCGCAGCTGCGAACGGGTCAACGGGCTGCAGGTGGTGCTGCGCGGCTATGCCTCGATGGCGGCCGAGTTGGCCGGCGCCCAGTGGAACGAGGGCGACGTCTTCTGCTCGGTGGTCCGACGGGTTGCGTTGCCGGACAGCTTCTTTGCTGTCGACGGGCAGATCGAGACGTTCCTGACGGTACTCGACGAATTCGGCGCCTATCCGGCGGTCATCCAGCGCGAGCTGGACCGCTATCTGCCGTTCCTGGCCACCACCAAGGTGCTGATCGCGGCGGTGCGTGCCGGGATGGGGCGGGAGTCGGCGCATCACGTGATCCGCGAGCACGCGGTGGCCACCGCGCTCGCGATGCGGGAGCGTGGCGCCGAGCCCGATCTGCTGGACCGGTTGGCCGCCGATCCGCGGCTGCCGCTGGACCGGGCGGCGCTCGATGCCGCACTGGCCGACAAGAAGGCATTCACCGGTGCCGCCGGGGATCAGGTTGACGAAGTCGCCGGGCTGGTCAACGAGTTGGTGAGCCGCTATCCGGAGGCGGCGAAATACACTCCGGGGGCGATCTTATGACGCTGGCCGCTGCCTTGGCCGACATCGATTTCACCGACCTGGACAACTTCGCCGACGGCTTTCCGCACGACCTGTTCGCCGTGCATCGCCGCGAGGCGCCCGTTTACTGGCACGCGCCCACCGACAACACCCCCGACGGCGAGGGGTTCTGGTCGGTGGCGACATATCGGGAAACCCTTGAGGTGCTTCGGGATCCGGCGACCTACTCGTCGGTCACCGGCGGTGACCGGCCGTTCGGCGGCACTCTGCTGCAGGACCTGGCCATCGCGGGGCAGGTGCTCAACATGATGGACGACCCCCGGCACTCGCAGATCCGGCGGTTGGTGAGCTCGGGCCTGACACCGCGCATGATCCGCCGCGTCGAGGACGACCTGCGGGCGCGGGCCCGCCGACTGCTGGATGCGGTGGTGCCCGGCGAGCCCTTCGACTTCCTGGTCGACGTGGCCGCCGAACTGCCGATGCAGATGATCTGCATCCTGCTGGGAGTGCCCGAATCCGAACGGCATTGGCTGTTTGAGGCCATCGAGCCGCAGTTCGATTTCGGCGGCTCGCGCAAGGCCGCGCTGTCGCAGCTGTCTGTCGAAGAGGCCGGGTCGCGGATGTACACCTACGGCCAGGAGCTGATCGCGGCCAAGCGCGCCGAGCCTACCGACGACATGTTGTCGGTCGTCGCCAACGCGTTGCTCGATGAGGCGGACGGGCCGGCCCTGTCCGATCTCGAGGTGTATCTCTTCTTCAGCCTGCTGTTCAGCGCCGGCGCCGAGACGACGCGCAATGCCGTCGGGGGAGGACTGCTGGCCCTCGCCGACCACCCCGACCAAATGCGCGCGCTGCGTGACGATTTGGACCTGCTGCCGACGGCGGTCGAGGAGATCATTCGGTGGACCTCGCCGTCGCCGTCCAAGCGCCGAACGGCCACCCGCGACGTCCGGCTCGGCGGACAGCAGATCGAAGCGGGCCAGAAGGTACAGATCTGGGAAGGTTCCGCCAACCGCGACGCCGATGTGTTCGACCATGCCGACGAATTCGACATCGCTCGAAAGCCCAACCCGCACTTAGGATTCGGTCAGGGTGTGCACTACTGCCTGGGCGCCAACCTGGCTCGGTTGGAGTTGCGAGTGCTCTACGAGGAACTGTTGTCGCGGTTCGCCGGTGTGCGGCTGGTCGAGCCCGTCGAATGGACCCGCAGCAATCGCCACACCGGTATCCGCCACCTGATCGTGGAACTCCACGAGGGTTAGTGGCGTTTCAGCTGCGCCGTATCGAGCCGTCGCCGGACGTCTTCGCCGTGGTGATGGCGACCGGAATCCTGTCGATCGCGGCGCAGCTGCATTACTACACCGCAATCAGTCACATCCTCGGTGTGCTGGCCTCACTGGGCTTCGTGGTGCTGGCTCTGCTTGTCGCAGTGACCCGCCCGGCCTGGGACCGCACGGACCCCGACGTGACCCTGCGCCTGTTCACCTTCGTTGCCGCGTGCGCGGTCCTGGACAGTCGGCTGGCGAACAACCACCCGGTGGTCGTGACGCTGGGTGCATTGGCGCTGATGGCCTGGCTGCTGCTGGCAGCTCTCACCGCCCGCAGCATGGCGGCCCGCAGCTGGACGGCGCTGCGCGACCGGGCCCACGGTGCCTGGGAATTGGGCAGCGTCGGCACCTCGGGACTGGCGATCGTGGCCACCCAGGTGGCCCGGCACACCGGGCAGCGCTGGTGGCTCGCGCTGGCGGTGCCGGTGTGGGGGATCGGGCTGGGTGTGTACGGGTTGATGACCGCGCTGATCGTCTGGCGGGCGATTGCCCAACGACAAGACCGGGAGGGTTTCGAACCGGATTTCTGGATTCTGATGGGCGGCTTGGCTATTGCGACCCTTGCCGGTGACGGCATCCATGCCCTGGCGCCGGGGTGGCTGGCTCCGGTGGTGCGGCTGGTGACCGTGTTGACGTGGGTGCTGGCCACGCTGTGGATTCCACCGCTGATCTATTTCGGCCTGCGGCGGATCCGGCGCCGGCCCGCCCTGCTGCGATTCGCCGGGGTGTGGTGGGCGATGGTGTTCCCGCTAGGCATGTACTCCGCGGCGACCGCCGCCACCGCCGCCGAACTCGGCCGGCCGGCGCTGAGCACGGTGTCACTGCTGTTCTTCTGGATCGCCTCGGCGGCGTGGCTCACGGTCTGCGCCGCCGGGCTGGTTCGGTTGTGGCGCGCGCTCGGCTGATCTGCGCCAGCTCAGTCGGTGCGCAACCTGATCCCGGCCGCACGCAGTTCCAGGGCGGCCAGCGCCCGGATGACGTGCGGATCCTCGTAGCGCCACCCGCCCACCGGATCGGCGCTGACCGCAGCCAGTTTCGCCGGTGATCGGTTCGCCAGCGCGCGCAGCGCCAGCAGTTGTTGACCGGCCGTGGTCTTGGCCAGCGCCGTCACGGTCAGCTTGCGCCGGAAAAACCGCAACCGCAGCAGCAACCAGGGCACGGTCACCGCGAGAATCGGCGGCAACGCGACCGCGAGTCCCAGCACCCACGCCAGCCAGGTCGCCGTCGTATCCAGACTGTGCCCGGCGCCGGCGATGTCCAGCGCCGCATCACTGGCCGCATTCAGCGGTTTGCTGAGCGCGTCCCCGAGCAGCGGGATGTTGCCCGCGCTGTGCCCCGCGGACGCCAGGTTGCCCGCCACTCCCTTCGAACCGGTTTCCACTTGCCGGCCCGCTTCGGCGATCGTGGCGATGGCGTCGTGCACGGCAAGGCCGACGAACACCCAGATCACCGTCCACAGGGAGATGGTGATGTCGCTCATCAACTGCCCGAACAGGCGCACGGGTCGGGTCGAGTAAGGCAGGAACCGCGTCATATACCGATACCAGCACAGCTACCGGCCGAATGGTGGCGGCATGCCCGATAGGCTGTCGCGATGCGACCCGCATTGTCCGAGTACCAGCATCTCGCCAGCGGCAAAGTCCGCGAGATATACCGCGTCGACGACGAACACCTGCTGCTGGTCGCCTCCGACCGGATCTCGGCGTACGACTTCATCCTGGACAGCACCATCCCGGACAAGGGCCGCATCCTCACCGCGATGAGCGTGTTCTTCTTCGGCCTCGTCGACGCCCCCAACCACCTGGCCGGACCACCCGACGATCCCCGTATCCCGGACGAAGTGCTCGGTCGCGCCCTGGTGGTGCAACGGCTGGACATGCTCCCGGTGGAATGCGTGGCCCGCGGCTACCTGACCGGTTCGGGATTGCTGGACTATCAGGCGAGCGGGAAGGTTTGCGGCATCCCGCTGCCGCCCGGGCTGGTCGAGGCCAGCAAGTTCACCGAACCGCTGTTCACCCCGGCGACCAAGGCCGAGCTCGGCGACCACGACGAGAACATCTCGTTCGACCGGGTGATCGAACTGGTGGGGGCGGTGCCCGCCAACCAGTTGCGTGACCGCACCCTGCAGATCTATGTGCAGGCCGCCGACCACGCCCTGAGGAAGGGAATCATCATCGCCGACACCAAGTTCGAGTTCGGCACCGACCGCACCGGTCAGTTGGTGCTGGCCGACGAGATCTTCACGCCGGACTCCTCGCGGTATTGGCCGGCGGACGAATACCGGCCGGGCGTGGTGCAGACCAGCTTCGACAAGCAGTTCGTGCGGAATTGGCTGACCAGCCCGGCTTCGGGGTGGGACCGGCACGGTAGTGTCGCGCCGCCGCCGCTGCCGGCCGACATCGTCGAGGCCACACGCGCGCGCTACATCGATGCCTACGAACGGATTTCGGGTCTGAGCTTTGGCAACTGGATCGGCCCGGGCGCATGACCGACAAGCTCGAGCCGCCCCAGGCCAAGCGGGTGGAGACCCGGCGGGAACATCACGGCGACGTGTTCATCGACCCCTACGAGTGGCTCCGCGAGAAGGACAACCCCGAAGTCATCGCCTACCTCGAGGCCGAGAACGAGTACGCCGACCGCCGCACTGCCCATTTGGAGCCGTTGCGGCAGAAGATCTTCGACGAGATCAAGGCACGCACCAAGGAAACCGACCTGTCGGTACCGACCCGCCGGGGCGACTGGTGGTATTACGCCCGCACCTTCGAAGGGAAGCAGTACGGGGTGCACTGCCGTTGCCCGGTCGCCGATCCCGACGACTGGCACCCGCCCCAATTCGACGAGCACACCGAGATTCCCGGCGAGCAGGTGCTACTCGACGAGAACATCGAAGCCGATGGTCACGACTACTTCGCGTTGGGCGCCGCCAGCATAAGCCTCGACGCCAATCTGCTTGCGTATTCCGTAGACGTGCTGGGTGACGAACGATACACCCTGCGGTTCAAGGACTTACGCACCGGTGAACGGTATCCCGACGAGATCGTCGGCATCGGGGCGGGAGCCACCTGGGCGGCCGACAACCGCACCGTCTACTACAGCACCGTCGACGAAGCGTGGCGGCCCGACACGATCTGGCGCTACCGACTGGGTTCGGGTGGACCGTCCGAGCAGGTGTATCACGAACCGGACGAACGGTTCTGGCTTGGAGTGGGACGCACCCGCAGCAACGCTTACGTGTTCATCGCGGCGGGATCGTCGATCACCTCGGAGGTCCGTTATGCCGATGCCACCGATCCCGACGCTGAGTTCACCGTCGTGCTGCCCCGCCGGGAAGGGGTCGAGTACTCGGTGGAGCACGCGGTGCACGGCGGTCAGGAACGATTCCTGATCCTGCACAACGACGGGGCGGTGAACTTCACCCTGGTCGAGGTCCCGGTCGGCGAGCCTACCCAGCAGCGCGTGCTGATTCCCCATCGCGACGATGTCCGGCTCGATGGGGTGGACGCGTTCGCCGGCCACCTGGTGGTCAGCTACCGGCGGGAAGCGTTGCCGCGAATTCAACTGTGGCCGTTCGGCTCCGACGGTGGTTACGGTGATCCGCAGGAGATCTCGTTCGACTCCGAGCTGATGTCGGCGGGTCTGGGGGCGAACCCGAACTGGGCTTCACCCAAGTTGCGGGTGGGTGCGGGATCCTTCGTCACCCCGGTACGGATCTACGACCTCGACCTGGTCAGCGGTGAGCGGACCCTGCTCAAAGAACAGCCGGTGCTGGGTGGATACCGGCGCGAGGACTATGTGGAACGCCGCGACTGGGCGCAAGCGGAGGACGGTGCCCGGGTACCGATCTCGATCGTGCACAAGGCAGGTATCGAATTCCCGGCTCCGGCAATGATGTACGGCTACGGAGCGTACGAGATCTGCGAAGACCCACGGTTCTCGATCGCGCGGCTGTCGCTGCTGGACCGCGGCATGGTATTCGTCATCGCCCATGTGCGTGGCGGCGGTGAGATGGGCCGACTGTGGTACGAGCACGGCAAGCTACTGGAGAAGAAGAACTCGTTCACCGACTTCATCGCTGTGGCAAGGCATCTGGTTGATACCGGGTTGACCAGCCCGGCTCAACTGGTTGCCCTCGGTGGCAGCGCCGGCGGCCTGCTGATGGGCGCGGTGGCCAACACGGCCCCGGAACTGTTCGCCGGAATCCTGGCGCAGGTGCCGTTCGTCGACCCGTTGACCACCATCCTCGACCCGTCCCTGCCGCTGACCGTCACCGAGTGGGATGAATGGGGAAACCCGCTGGCCGACAGCGATGTCTACGCCTACATGAAGTCCTATTCGCCGTATGAAAACGTCACGGGCCAGAAGTACCCCGCAATCCTGGCGATGACGTCGCTGAATGACACCCGGGTGTACTACGTCGAGCCGGCCAAATGGGTTGCGGCGCTGCGGCACGCGAATACCGACGGTAATCCGGTGATGTTGAAGACGCAGATGAACGCCGGTCACGGCGGCATCAGCGGCCGCTACGAGCGCTGGAAGGAAACCGCGTTCCAGTACTCGTGGCTGCTCGAGACCGCCGGCGCCTAAAAAGACTAATTGTCGCCTGCGTTTTCGGACTCTGCCAAGCGCCGCCCGACCTCACGCAACCGCAACTGGGAATCCTGCGAGATCTTCACCAGCATGGCGAAGGCCGCCTCGTCGTCGATGCCGTACCGCTCCATCAGGATTCCCTTGGCCTGGCCGATGACGTCGCGGGAGGACAGTGCCGTATCGAATTGCTGCTTGCGCACGACATTGCTCCAGGCCAGGGCGCCCAGGACGGCGAATGCCCGAGCAGCGTCGAGCGACTTCTCGTCGAACACGTGTGAGGACTCGGCGAAGATGTTGAGCGCGCCCATGAGCAACTTGTCGGCGAACATCGGCAACGACAGGACACTGCGGATCGGCGTCTGGGCCAGGGCCTCATCGCGATACCGGGGCCAGCGGTCATCGGTTGCAAGGTCCTCGACGATCACCGTCTCGCGATTCCAGGCCGCGTGCAGGCAGGGCCCCTGCAGATGGCGCTTCTGGACCTCGTCGAGCAGTTCGGGATAGCGGTGGCTCACCGACGGAGTCCCCACGTGGTTCTGCCGGCTGGTGACGGTGATGCCGGCATATTGTGCGCCGGGTACCGACGTCGCGGCGGCGATGGTCAACTGATCCAAGGCCTTTGGTAGGTCGGCGGGTTTGGCCGTGTGGATGGCCTCCAGCACATCGGAGAGGCTGGCGAGGTTATCGCCGGCTGCCGTCGCATCGCTCGGTTGTTGGGTGCCTTCTTCGGTCATCAATTGACCGCCAACTGGTTACTGGCCGCCAACTCTCGTCGCGTCGTGGCCAACTGCAGGACCGCGGCGTCGAGCTTGCGCCGTGACTGTGCCGCCTCCCGGCAGAGTTCACGGGCTCGGCGCTGCGCGGCCGAGGCGCGCAGCACCAGCGCTTTGACCTCGGCGCGGCGCATGTGACCACGGGGGTTGCGGAGGCGATATGCCTTCTGCCGACACGCCGCGGAACAATAAATGGCATCAGTACGGCCGTTGAATTGGCCCGCGCAAACAGCACAGTTCAAAACAGTCGTCACCATAAATGTAACGTTACGGCTCCGGGTCTGCGGGTGCCAAGGTCGGCGGCCGAGGTTGCTGCTCAGCCTGCCGCCACCAGAACCGCGGCCGCCAGGAAGACAACCTCCTCGACACTGCGCGTCGACAACCGAGTCGTCATCGACCTTGGCGGGCTGGGCATCCGTGCGGCGTAGATGTTGGCCGGAAACATCGCCAGCATCAGCACGAACAAGCAGAGTGCCGCGGCAACCCTGGTTCCCGGCAGCATCAACCCCACCGCCCCCGCAATCTCCAGCACGCCGGTAACGGTGACCAGCAGACCGGGTGCCGGCAGTGCCGGTGGAACAATCGCGACAAGATCGCGTCGCAGTGGCGGAGCAAAGTGTGCCACCCCGGTGAGCAGGAACATCGCCGCCAGGCCGACGGCGCAGGCGGCCACCCAATTGTCGAGGGAGCCAACCCCCCACCACCCGGCCAGGCGGGAAACGAGGCTGCCCAGCAGCAGCGCAATCAGGGGAGCCATGTCTTCTCCTTCAATCTTGACAGTGACTAGATACGCCTGCCACGGTAGGGTGGCAATCTAGCCACTGTCAAGTTTGCGCTGTAAGGTGGCCCGATGGCCCGTCCCACGTACCATCACGGCGATCTACGCAGCGCGATCCTGAGCGAGGCGGCACGGCTGGTCGCCGAGCGCGGCGCCGATCGGGTGTCGCTTCGTGAGCTGGCGCGCGAGGCCGGCGTGTCGCACGCCGCTCCGGCACATCACTTCACCGACCGCAGGGGTCTGTTCACCGCCCTTGCGGCGCAGGGATTCCGGCGGCTTGCCGCGCTCCTTCAAGAGGCGCGGCCGAGCTTTTCCGATGCAGCCCTGGCCTATGTTCGCTTTGCCCTCTCGCATCCCGGTCACTACCGCGTCATGCTCGACAAATCGCTGGTGGACGCGAGCGATCCGGAGCTGATCGAGGCCGAGGCCGCCGCCGCGAACGAGCTGTCCCGCGGCGTGTCGACGTTGCGCGACCGCAACGCGCGCGCGGACCCGGCCGGCGCCGAGCTGGCGGCTTGGTCACTGGTACACGGCTTTTCGATGCTCTGGCTCAACGATGCGGTGGACGCGGGCGTCAAGGAGGCGGACCCGATGGAGATTGTCTTGCGGATCGCGACGATGCTCTTCGAGGGCTAGCCGGCCGGGGTCTTCGGCAGGAACGCGGCCGGCACGAGCGTGGCGGTCACCAGCACCACCGCGATGGCAAGGATCAGCGTGTAGGCGTGCGACAGGTCATGCGCCAGACTGGCGGCGAAGCCGGGATCCAGGGCTCGCTGCGGTATTGCCGACGGATCGACAGGGACCCCACGGCGGGCCGCGTTTTGTTCCAGGCGCGCCAGTTCATTCGCCGCGGAGATGGTGTGGCTGCGGTTGAACTGACTGGTCAGCACCATCGACATGAGTGCGGTGCCGATCGACCCGCCCACCTGCATGTTGACGCTGATCAGCGTGGAGCCGCGGGCGATCTGGTGTGGCGCCAGTGCCTGGACCGACGCTCCGGACAGCGGCATCATGGTGCACCCTGTGCCGAGTCCCGTGACGGCCAGCCCGATCAGCAGCGTCGGGGAGTATCCGGATTGCCGGGCCACCCCGACGGTGAAGATCCCCAGCCCGACTGCGATCAGCGCGATGCCCAGCAGCACGCTCTTCCCGGGGCCTTTGCGGTCCATGAACCGGCCGGCCCAGGGCATGGTCAGCATCGCGCCGAGCCCCTGCGGGATCAGGTGCACCCCGGACTGCATCGGCGTCTGGTGCCAGACCTGTTGCAGGTAGCTGGGCAGCAGCAGCAGCGAGCCGAAAAAGGCGACCGCGAACAGGAACGCCGTCACATTGGCGTGGGTGACCACGGGGTTCTTGAACAAGCGCAGATCGATGAGCGGGTGATCCGCGCGGCGCAAGGCATGCACGACGAACGCAATGATCAACGTCAGACCGATGGTCACCGGTATCAGCACGACCCGGTCGGTGAGCGTGCCGCGACCCGGGATCGAGGACACTCCGAACAGGAAGGTCGCCAGTCCGGGCGAAAGCAGCAGCACCCCGACGACGTCGAAGGTCTCCGACGGGGCCGGTTCGTCTTTGGGGAACACCACCAGCGCGAGCAGGAACGCGCACAACCCGATGGGCAGGTTGATCAGGAAGATCCATGGCCAGCTGTAGGCGCTGATCAGCCAGCCACCCACGATCGGCCCGCCGATCGGGCCGAGCAGCATCGGGATGCCCAGCACCGACATGAGCCGGCCCAGCCGTTTCGGGCCGGCCACCCGGGTCAGGATCATGAATCCCAGCGGCATCAGCATGCCGCCGCACATCCCTTGCACTGCCCGAAAGACGTTGAGCAGCAGGATGGTCGGCGCCACTGCGCACAGCAGCGAACCCGCCATGAACGCCAGCACGGAACCCATCCACAGCCGTTTGGTGCCGTATCGGTCCGCCGCCCACCCGGCTATCGGGATGACGGTGGCCAGCGCAAGCGTGTATCCGGTCATCGTCCAGCCCACCACGGCCTGCGTCGACGAGAACTGCGCGATGAAAGTGCGCTGCGCGACGCTGACGACGGTGGTGTCCAACGCCATCATCACCGAGGCAAGAATGCACACCCCGGCGATCCGTAGCGTCGGGGCGTCGAGCGTGTCGGGATAGTCCGTGACGGTGCTGGCCGACGCCGCATCGGCCGGCACGGAAACTGCCTTTTTCATGGCGTTGCTGAGCATAGCTAGACAACCCGCTGGCCAGTGACGCAGGGACCGCTCGTCGCCGCCTGCCGGCCAAGTGTCTGTCACCGTCCCGACACCTGAGATCGGCAAACTACATGTGTGTCTGGAAAACTGATCGTGTCGGTCTCGGGGATCGGGGAGCACACCCTTCCCGACGTGAACGACTTCTGCGCGCAGATGGCTGCCCGTTCGGTACCCGTCTCGCTACTGGTGGCGCCGCGCCTGGGCGACGGCTATCGCCTCGACCGCGACCCGCAAACCGTCGACTGGCTCACCGCCCGGCGTAGCGCCGGCGATGCGTTGGTTTTGCATGGCTACGACGAAGCGGCCACCAAGAAGCGCCGGGGCGAATTCGCTACCCTGCACGCGCACGAGGCGAACCTGCGACTGATGGCCGCCGACCGGGTGCTCGAGCATCTTGGTCTGCGCACCCGCCTGTTCGCGGCCCCGGGTTGGCTGGTGTCGCCGGGTGTGGTAAAGGCGTTGCCCAAGAATGGATTTCGGCTGCTCGCCGACGCCTACGGAATAACCGATCTGGTGCGCCATACCACGGTGCGGGCCCGCGTGCTGGGCATCGGCGAGGGATTCCTCGCCGAGCCGTGGTGGTGCCGGATGGTGGTGATGTCGGCCGACCGCATCGCCCGGCGCTCGGGTGTGGTGCGGATCGCGGTGGCCGCCCGGCATCTGCGCAAATCCGGTCCGCGGCAAGCCATGCTGGACGCCGTCGACCTGGCCCTACTGCAGCGCTGCACACCGACCGTCTACAGCTGGCGGTCCAACAGGGCGCTACCCGACGCCGCCTGACGCCCGCGCCAGCCCACCCGGTGGGTGGCACTAACCTGTATCGGCATGAGCGACGCGGGTCCCGGTTTCGACAAGTTCTATGACGCCATCATCGTGGGGGCCGGGCTGTCTGGACTGGTCGCGGCCTGCGAATTGGTGGACCGCGGGCTGCGCGTGCTCATCGTGGATCAGGAGAACAGCGCCAACGTCGGCGGGCAGGCGTTCTGGTCGTTCGGCGGGCTTTTCTTCGTCAACAGCCCCGAGCAGCGCCGGCTGGGAATTCGCGACAGCCACGAACTCGCGTTGCAGGATTGGTTGGGGACCGCGGCGTTCGACCGGCCGGAGGACTACTGGCCCGAACAGTGGGCACACGCCTATGTCGATTTCGCCGCGAACGAGAAGCGAAGCTGGTTGCGGGCCCGCGGCCTGAAGATCTTCCCGGTGGTGGGCTGGGCCGAACGAGGCGGCTACGACGCTCAGGGACATGGCAATTCGGTACCGCGGTTCCACGTCACCTGGGGAACGGGACCGGCTCTGGTGGAGATCTTCGCCCGCCAGCTGCGTAACCGGCCCAACGTGCGGTTCGCTCATCGGCACCAGGTCGACCGGTTGATCGTCGAGGGCGACGCGGTGACCGGCGTGCGGGGCACGGTCCTGGAGCCCTCGGACGAGCCGCGCGGCGCGCCGTCGTCGCGAAAAGCCGTCGGTAAGTTCGAGTTTCGCGCGTCGGCCGTCATCGTGACCAGCGGTGGCATCGGCGGCAATCACGACCTGGTGCGCAAGAACTGGCCGCGGCGGATGGGCCGCGCCCCCAAGCAGTTGCTCAGTGGGGTGCCCGCGCACGTCGACGGGCGGATGATCGGGATCGCCCAGAAGGCCGGCGCACGGGTGATCAACCCCGACCGGATGTGGCACTACACCGAGGGCATCACCAACTACGACCCGATCTGGCCGCGGCACGGCATCCGCATCATCCCGGGTCCGTCGTCGTTGTGGCTGGACGGAGCGGGCAACCGGTTGCCGGTGCCGCTCTATCCCGGTTTCGACACACTCGGGACGCTGGAGCACATCGTCACGACGGGTTACGACTACACCTGGTTTGTGTTGAACGCCAAGATCATCGAGAAGGAATTCGCGCTCTCCGGCCAGGAGCAGAATCCCGACCTGACCGGGCAGAGCCTGAAGCAGTTGATCCGGGCCCGCGCCCAATCGGGCCCGCCGGGGCCGGTGCGGGCCTTCATCGACCGCGGAGTGGACTTCGTCACCGGCAACACGCTGGCCGAGCTGGTCGAGGCCATGAACAAGCTGCCCGACGTGGCCCCCCTGGACTACGAGACGGTGGAGGCGGCGGTGACGGCGCGCGACCGCGAGGTGGCAAACAAGTTCACCAAAGACGGTCAAATCACTGCGATTCGGGCCGCCCGGGGCTACCTGGGTGACCGGCTGGGACGCGTGGTGGCGCCGCACCGGCTGGTGGATCCGAAGGCGGGGCCGTTGATCGCGGTCAAGCTGCACATCCTGACGCGCAAGACGCTGGGCGGGATCGAAACCGATTTGGACTCACGCGTGCTGAAGTCCGACGGAACGCCGATCACCGGGCTCTACGCGGCCGGTGAGGTCGCCGGTTTCGGCGGCGGCGGCGTGCACGGTTACCGGGCCCTGGAGGGCACCTTCCTGGGCGGCTGCATCTTTTCCGGCCGGGCGGCCGGCCGCGGCGCCGCCCTAGACGTCACCTAACTGTGCCGAGCAGACGCTAAGGTCCCCAATTGCACGGCGTGTCAGGGGCTTTAGCGTCTGCTCGCGAGGGGAAAGTGAGCCCTTTAGAAGGTGACGCCGTCCTCCTCGGGCAGCACGTGGAAGTCGGTGTCGGTCATTTCGCTGAGCCGGCCGTAGTAGATGCCGCGCGCGTCGGGGGCGATGATGCCCTGGTGGATGGGCACCGCCCGGGCGGGTGCCACCGCACGCAGATAGTCCACGGCCTCCGAGATCTTCATCCAGGGCGCCGACGCGGGGGTGGCCAGCACGTCCACCGGCTCGTCGGGCACGAACAACGCGTCGCCCGGGTGCATCAGCCTGGCGGGGTGTTCGCCGTCGCCCACCAGATACGAAATGTTCTCTATCACAGGGATTTCCGGGTGTATCACGGCATGGCGTCCGCCGACGGCCCGGATGGTCAGCGAGCCGACGGACAGTTCGTCGCCGACGTGCACCACCTGGCAAGGCTCGCCGAGTTGTGCGGTGGTTTGGGGGTCGGCGTACAGCGTCGCGTCCGGATTGCCCTCGAGCAGTGCCGGCAGTCGCGATACGTCGATGTGGTCGGGGTGCTGATGAGTCACCAGGATGGCCGTCAGGCCCGTGATCCCCTCGAAGCCGTGGGCGAAGCTGCCGGGGTCGAAAAGGATCTTGGTATCGCCGAACTCGGCGAGTAGGCAGGAATGCCCGAAATGCGTCAGTTGCATGTTTACGATTGTGCCCTGATGGGGGCCGTGCGGATGCGGGTGCTGGTGGTGAACTTGATGGTCGCCGGTAGCTTCGCGATCGCACTGATGACGCCGACGCCCGCACGGACGGAGCCGGAGACCTGCCCGCCGGTGTGCGACCAGATCCCGGACAGCGCATGGATCCAGCGGGCGGCGGTCCCGCTGAACGCGGTGTACGGCTGGCCGGACCTCGCCGGCGCGGCGGTGCCGCTGATCAGGACGGCGCGGCAGTTCAGGTTCGAGCAGGTATGCGCCACGCCGGTGCCGCCGCAGGACAGCCGCGATTCCGCGGTCGCGGCGCGCGCCGTGGTGGCACATCGGGACGGGCAGTGGCAGCTGCAAGCCCAGATCCTGCACTGGCGCGGGGACACCGCCCGTGGTGGCGCGCTGGCCAGTTCGGTGTTCGGTGCCGCGGTGGCGGCGCTGCGTGCCTGCCAATTGGGCGCCCCCGACCAGTCGCCGTCGATCACCGATGACGAACCGACCCGAATGGCCGCCGTCATCAGCGGACCGGTCATCGTGCACACCTATCTGATCGCGCACGTGGCCAGCAGCACCATCAGCGAACTCACGCTCTGGTCGTCCGGACCACCGCAGGTGCAGTGGCCGGTGCTCTCCGACGCTGCCGTACTCGACGCCATGACCGCGCCACTGTGTGAGGCATACATCGCCTCATGTCCGTAATGAGCTACTGGCGCAGAGCTTTTGAGGAGCAGACGGTACATGGTCACCGTTGACGTGCTGTACAGCGCGGCCACCCACCCGTGGCCGCAGCTACGCGACGAGGTGTTGCGGGCCGAAGCCGATGGTTTCGGCCGGGCGTGGGTCTTCGACCACCTGTCGGGCGCGATGCTGTCGGGTAGCCGGATGCTGGAATGCTTCACGCTGGCCGGGGCCCTGGCCGGCGCCACCTCCTCGATCGGCATCGGCACCCTGGTGGTGAACGTGGCCAACCGTCCCGCCGGAGTGGCGGTCGCGGCGGCGGCCTCACTGCAGGAGATCAGCGGCGGACGCTTCGTGTTCGGGCTGGGTGCCGGCGCCGCGCCCGGCAGCCCGTGGGCTCGGGAACACGACCTGCTCGGTATCCCGCTCGCGGACTCCATGCGGCTGCGCCACCAGAAGCTGATCGACGTGCTCGACCTGTGCGAGGCCCAGTGGGACCCGCACCGCGACGAGAAATGGGCGGGTTTTCCGTTGCCGTCGCCACCGCCGCCGGTGTTGCTGGGGGTCAACAGCGCCGCTTTGGCCACAATCGCCGGCCGGCGCTGCGACGCGGTCAATGTCGCCCTCCACCATCCCAGGATCGGGGAGTTCTTCGAGGCCGCCCGCGCGGCCCGGGCCGAGTCCGGCCGCAGCGGCACCCCCTTGACGCTGAACGCCTGGACGACGCTCAGCGAGGGCGCGCTCGATCCCGACGGGCCGGCGCACCGCCGTATCGCTGCCCTCGGCGGCGACGGACTGATCCTGGTCGCCGGCTCGTCCGGTTAACTCGCGCGGCCGTCGATGGCCGGTAGAGTTGGCGCGGACCCGTTGCCCGGCTCGTTGTCGCCGGGCGGGGTGAGGAATCTGAGGAGGAGCGCGGTGGCCCGGGTGGTCGTGCATGTGATGCCCAAAGCCGAGATCCTTGACCCGCAGGGTCAGGCAATCGTCGGCGCTCTGGGACGGCTGGGTCATGCCGGAATATCGGACGTTCGCCAGGGCAAGCGCTTCGAGTTGGAGGTCGACGATTCGGTCGACGACACCGCGCTGGCCGAGATCGCGGAATCGCTGTTAGCGAACACCGTGATCGAAGACTGGACGATCAGCAGGGACCCGCAGTGACCACCCGCATCGGCATCATCACCTTTCCGGGCACCCTCGACGACGTCGATGCCGCACGTGCGGCGCGCAAGGTCGGCGCGGAGGCGGTCAGCCTGTGGCATGCGGACAGCGACCTGAAGAGCGTCGATGCCGTGGTGGTGCCCGGCGGCTTTTCCTATGGCGATTACCTGCGTGCGGGCGCGATCGCGAGGTTTGCTCCGGTGATGAGCGAGGTGGTCGCGGCCGCCGGTCGCGGCATGCCGGTACTGGGCATCTGCAACGGCTTCCAGGTGCTCTGTGAGGCGGGTCTGCTGCCCGGTGCGCTGACCCGCAACGCGGGGCTGCACTTCATCTGCCGCGACGTGTGGCTGCGCGTGTCGTCGACCTCGACGGCATGGACGTCACGCTTCGAGGCCGACGCCGACGTGCTGATACCGCTCAAGTCCGGCGAAGGGCGGTATGTGGCGCCCAAGCAGGTGATCGAACAGCTCGAAGGCGACGGACGGGTGGTCTTCCGGTATCACGACAACATCAACGGCTCGCTGCACGACATCGCCGGCATCAGCTCGGCCAACGGTCGCGTGGTCGGCCTGATGCCCCACCCCGAACACGCCATCGAAGCGTTGACCGGTCCTTCGGACGACGGTCTGGGTCTGTTCTACTCGGCGCTGGACGCCGTGCTGACCGCCTGAGCCTGCCTACGCCGAGAGCGTCGCGTACGGTCTTGCGGCGCTACGTAATTCGTCGAACGCCGCGGCAAGCGCGTCGGTCACGTCGTGTTCGTCGGTGAAGGTCCGATCGTCGGTAAGCGCCGCGATGCCCAACCGGTCCGCGTAGCTCCAGACGGTGATGTTGACCGGTGCGCCCGGCGAAAGCACTCCGGTGGAATAGATTTCGCTCACTGGCGCCCCACCGAGGTGGCCTTGGGTGCGCGGGCCCATGACGCTGGACACCGCCACATTCATCATCGGGTTCGACGACTGCCGGGCCAGCCAGCGGAACGCCACCGGGGCGATCGCCGCCGGCAGGTAGTTCATCAGGCGTCCGTACAGGCGCGTGCCCATGACCTCGTGGTCCTCTTTGGCGAGCCGGGTGGCCAGCGCCACCAACCGCACCCTTTCCACCGGATCGGCGATGTGGACCGGCAGCGACACCATCAAACCGCTGATCTCGTTGCCGGAGACACGGTCTGACTTGTCCGTGGCGGTCGGCACCGACGCAATGATCGGGCGGTCGGCCGCCCCGTCATGGTCGAGCAGCAGCGCCCGCAACCCTCCGGCGGCTATCGCCAGGATCAGATCGTTGATCGTGACACCCAATTCGGCAGCGGTCGTCTTTACATCTACCAGCGGCAGTGGCGCACTGGCGAATCGGCGAGCCGGTGCCACCCGGTGGTTGAGGAACGTTGGCGGGGCGTCGAATTGAGCCGCCAGCTCACGGTGGCGTCCGCGTGCCGCGGCGCGCCGACGCACCTGGGTGAAACCCAGCACGGCGTCCCGGATCAGTCCCGGCAACTCGCGGAGTTGCCGCAGATGGTCGCGAGCCGCAAGCCGTAATAAACCGCCAGAAGTTGTTGTGGCGCACTGATGGTCGGGCACCGACACATCGGTGAGGTCCATCAGCCGCGCCAGCAGGTTCGCCGACGCGACACCGTCGGCCAGGGAATGGTGCACCTTGCCGATGAGCGCGAACCGAGCACCGGCCAGTCCCTCGGCGAAGTGGAACTCCCACAGCGGTCGGCTGCGATCCAGCGGGGTGGAGGCGATCTCTCCGACGACCCGGTCCAGCTCGCGGCGGCCGCCCGGTGGCGGGATCTGAACTCGGCGTACGTGGTAGTCCAGGTCGATATCGTCGATATCGCACTCCCGCCACAGCGGGTGATGCAACCGTCCAGGTGTCTCAACCAGCTTGTAGCGCAACGGTTCCAGGACTTCGAGCTTGCGGCGCAGGTGGGCCCGAAAGTCCTCGAACCCGAAGTCGAGGCCCGACGCGTCGAGCACGGCGACCTTCAGGGTGTGCGTGTGCAGGTTCGGTGTCTCGCTGTACAGCAGCATCGCGTCCATGCCGTTGAGTCTTCTCATACCGCACTCACTTTCAGCCCAGGATCGGCAGTCGTCGCTGCGCGGCCAGGCGGTCCAGCGCCTCCTGCATGACCGCGCGAACATGGGCATCGACCTCGGCGATGTCGGGATTCTCGCCGAACTCGGCCACCACGTCGATCGGCTCGAGTACCTCGGTGACCACCTTCGCCGGCAGCGGCACGTTCGGCGGGAACAGCACGCTCAGGCCGAACGGGAACCCGAAACTGATCGGCAGGATGCCCATGCGCGCCTTGGTCAGTCCCAGCCGTCGGGCCAGCCAGTTGCCGCGGGTGAGGAACAGTTGGGTCTCCTGCGCGCCGATCGACACCGTCGGCACGATCGGGACCCCGGCTTCGATGGCGGTTCGGACGTAGCCGGTGCGCCCGTTGAAATCGATCGTGTTGGCCCCGAGCGTGGGTCGGTACGAGTCGTAGTCGCCGCCCGGGAAGACCAGCACCAGTGCGCCGGAATGCAAAGCTGCGGCAGCGTTTTCACGGCTTGCTTCGATGACGCCGAGCCGGCGCAGCCAGCCGTCGAGTGGGCCGAGGAACAGGCCGTAGTGGCCGAGGGTGTAGACGGGGCGGTCATATCCGAATGCGTCGTAATAGGCGGGCGAGAAGACGAACACATCCGGGGTGAACATGCCGCCGGAGTGGTTGGAGACCACCAGCGCGCCTCCGGCCGCCGGAATGTTGTTGAGGTTGCGCACCTCGGCGCGATGCCACAGCTTGATGGCCGGCGCCACGGTGTCGATCACCTGCTTGGTGAACTCGGGGTCCCACTTGGCGATCTCGGGGTTGTTGCTGCGTGCACCCATGCCTTCTCCGTTTTGTCCCCGGCCTGTGATGAGGATTACCCGTTGAGGCCTCTCTACATACGTAGAGGATACGGTACTCTCGGTTTAGGAGAATGTCATTATCGGTAATTGTGGCATACCGCACATACCGCACATACCTTGCGTTACAGGAGAGATTCATGACTGAAACGGTCCTTGTCACCGGGGGTTTCGGACTCGTCGGATCGCAGACGGTGCGCCGGCTGGCGGCCGACGGGCACCGGGTGGTCACCACCGACCTGGGCACCGGCGCGCAACGCAAGGCGGCCAAATCGCTGCCCACGGGCGTGACGGCGCGCTGGGTGAACCTCACCGATGCGGACGCGGTCGGTCAGCTGGTGGCCGAAACCGCTCCGACGGTGATCATCCACCTGGCCGCGGTGATCCCGCCGGTCACATACGGGCAGCCCGAACTGGCGCGCCTGGTGAACGTCGACGCCACGGTGTCACTGCTGCGTGCCGCTGAGGCGTGCCCGTGTCCACCAAGGTTCATCCAGGCCTCGAGCAACGCCGTGCACGGCGCCCGAAATCCGCACCGGCACCCGGAGTTGCTCACCGCGGACACTCCGGTGAACCCGTCGGATCTGTATGGGGCGCACAAGGCCGAGGCCGAATACCACGTCCGCCGCTCCGGCCTGGAGTGGGTGATCCTGCGGCTCGGTGGGGTGATGAGCGTCGACCTCGGTGCCATGCCGTTCACCTTTGACGCGTTGTACTTCGAGAGCGCCCTGCCGACCGACGGACGGATGCACAGTGTCGACGTGCGCGATGTCGCGGCCGCATTCGTCGCGGCGACCACCGCAGCCAAACAGGACGTCGTGGGGGAGATCCTGCTGGTCGCCGGTGACGAGTCCCATCGACTCCGGCAGGGAGAGGTGGGCGCCGCCCTGGCCGCCACGCGCGGCCTGGTCGATGTGTTGCCCGGTGGTCGGCCCGGGGATCCCGACAGCGACGAGGACTGGTTCGTCACGGACTGGATGGACACCGCCCGGGCCGAGCAGGTGCTGTCGTTCCAGCACCACACGTGGCCTGAGATGCTCGCCGAGATGCGCGCCGTCGCCGGGTGGCGGCGCTACCCGATGGGGCTGGTCGCGCCTGTTGCGCGGTGGTTACTCAGGCGCCGTGCGGCATATCGGGATGCTCCGGGCCGTTATGCCAACCCGTGGAGCGCCATTCGTTCCAAGCTCGGTGAGCCGCGGCCGGACAGGTTGCTGGTCGGTCGAGTCGTCTAACCGGCGTCCCGGAGCAGTGGCGGCGACGGTAACTCCGCGGCCGCGGTCAGCCGCTGAAAGAGGTCGGTCGCGGCTGAGGTGGCGCGGTCGGCGAACGCCGCGAAGTCGGCGAAGGTGACGCGCTCACCGATCCATCGCGATTGCTCGGCGGTGACACCGATGCGTTGTGGGTCAGACGAGCCGTGCACGATCGCGGTGACGTCGCGGTTCTGCTGGTTCCAGCTGTCGGCGAACTGCTGCAGGCGGGCGTGTTCGGTCGCCGGGAAGAAGCATCCGAGCGTGACGCGGATGGTGAACACGTCAGGGTGCAGGGCCGGGATCTCGAGGTGGACATGCAGACGTCGGTCGCCGTTGAGAACGAAGAAGAATTCACCGTCGTGCCGGCCGCGGAAGTACCGCCGCCCACGGGTGCACAGGTAGCGTTCGATCAGGCTGGTGCTCAAGGGCTCGCCTAACGGCTCAGTCATGGTAGCCATGCTGCGGCCGGCGGCTATGGGGATACTTCAGCAAAAGACAGGCCCGGCCAAGAATCAGTTGAGAATTCGCTGAGCGGGCGCCCGACGGGCATCACCTGATCAGCGGAAGGATCTCTTGGCCAACGATATCGAGATACTCCGACTGGACCACATGGGGAATGGTGAAGAGAAACTGAGCAACGCCGGCGCGTTGGTATTCGCGGATGCGTTCGACGCATTGCTCTGGGGAACCGACGATGACCCCCGACCCCGGTATCGAGGCGAACTCGGCGCGGACGCGCGCGGCCCGCTGCCCGGAGTCCGTCGGCGCCAGCAGCGCCGTGACCGACAAGCTCAGCGTCTGCGGATCGCGCCCGGCCGACTCGCAGGCCCGGGTCAGGAAAGCCCGACGTTCGATCACCCGTTGCGGCGACCACCAACGCACGTTGAGTCCCTGGGCGGACCTGACGGCGACGCGCTGCACCCGGTCTCCTTCTCCGCCCACCCACAGCGGTGGATGGGGACGCTGCACCGGCGGCGGATCGCAGATGGCGCCGTCGAGGGTGTAGAACTGGCCGGCATACGTCGGATTGGGTTGGGTCCACACCGCCTTCAACACCTCGAGTGACTCCGCGAGCGCGGAGACGCGGTCGCGCACCGGCGGGAACGGTATTCCGTAGGCGTCGAACTCCCGCTGGAACCAGCCGGCGCCCATCCCGAGGTCGAGGCGGCCTTCCGAGATGACGTCCAGGGTGGCGGCCATCTTCGCCAGCACCGACGGGTGTCGGTAGGAATTGCACAGCACGCTGGTTCCCAACCGCAGCCGGGTGGTGTCCCGGGCGAGCGCGCTCAACGCCGTCCAGCATTCGAGCAGGGGCAATGAGGTGGGCGGCGCGGCGCGGTCCGAGCCGGACGTCTCGGCAGTGATCCCGGCGTCCCTGACGTAGTCGTCGGGACTGATCGTGAGGAAGTGGTCACACAACCAGACCGAATCGAAGCCGTATCGCTCCGCTCGCTGGGAGACGGCAACCATGTCAGGGTAGGCGCTTACCGCCAGGCCGTTGACCGTCAGAGCCAGGATGAGCCCCACCCGGGTGCCGGCAGTCATGGCGCAAGTTTCCACCCTCGGCGCAAGGCACGCGTACTCAGGGCACACTCGATGAGAGATCGGGAGGTGGGCAATGGGATTCACCGTGGAACGCTTCGACCACATCGTGGTCAACTGCCGCGATGTGGACGCCACGGCGGCTTGGTATGAGCGGGTGCTCGGCATGCGGCGGGAGACGTTCGGCACGTCGAACCGGACGGCGCTGCGCTTCGGGGATCAGAAGATCAATCTCCGGCCGCTGGGCGCGCTGGCCGATGATCCGGACTGGGTCACCGGGGCGGTCGAGGCGGCGGGTTCGGAAGATCTGTGTTTCATCACCCGCGCCACGGCTGACGAGGTACGTGCTCAGCTGCGCGACTGCGGAGTGGAGATCACCGCGGGACCCGTCACCAGGTTCGGCGCACTGGGCGAGATGACGTCGCACTACTGCCGCGACCTCGACGGGAACTTGATCGAAATCGCGGTCTACTGAGACGTTTTCACAGCGGATAGAGGTGTGGCAGGTTCACCACGATGGCCTCTTGACTGGTGCGGGCGATGACGACCTCGGCGGGTGACGTGGGATCCGGGTTCTCCTCCCGGTGTGGCACGTAGGGCGGCACGAAGATGTAGTCGCCGGGTTCGGTCTTGATGCGCACCTCCTGAGTTCCGTCGTGAAACACGAACTCGGGGTGACCACTTCGCACGTAGATCGCCGTTTCGGAGTGACCGTGGTGATGGTTGTCCGACGCCGTGGCGGGCTCGACATGCGTCTCGCCCATCCACAGGTTCTCCGCGCCGACCGATCGTCCGCTGATCGCTGCGAACCGCCGCAGGCCTTCGGTCTGCGCGGTGTCGGAATCGAGTTCCGAGGCCTTGATGTGATGGACCCGTTTGCGGCGTATGTCCGGTTCCGCCGCGGGGAAATCGGGATGGAATCCGTCGGTAGTGGCCACCTGCGCTCCTTGTCGGCTAGACGAGCAGGTACTGCGAATCACGATAGGCTTCAAGCAGTCTGAGCCATAGTTCGCTGATCGTCGGGAAGCACGGCACGGCATGCCAGAGGCGGTCGAGCGGTACCTGGCCCGCGACGGCGATGGTGGCCGCGTGCAGCAGCTCCGTCACGCCCGGGCCCACCAGGGTCACCCCCAGCACACGGCGCGAGTCCACCTCGACCACCATGCGCGCCCGGCCGGCATACCCGTCGGCGAACAGTTTCGCGCCGGTGACGACGTTGCCGATCTCGACGTCGACGATCTTGGCGCGATGACCGGCTTGGGCGGCCTGCTCGGCGGTCAGGCCGACGGCGGCGGCCTCGGGGTCGGTGAAAAATGCCTGCGGTACCGCGTGATGGTCCGCCGTGGTTGCGTGCGCGCCCCACGGCGCGGTGTCCAACGGCTGTCCGGTGGCGCGTGCGCCGATGGCCGCACCGGCGATCCGTGCCTGGTACTTGCCCTGGTGGGTCAGCAGCGCCCGGTGGTTTACGTCACCGGCCGCGTACAGCCAGCCGTCCTGGACCGCTTGGACGCGGCAGGTGTCGTCCACGTCGAGCCAGATACCGGGCTCCAATCCGATTGTGTCCAAGCCGATGTCATCGGTCAGGGGTTCCCGACCGGTGGCGAACATGATTTCGTCGACCTCCAATTCGGCGCCGTCGTCGAGTTCGAGGACCACCGGCCCATTTGGGTCGGGTCGGCGCAGCTCGCGGACCGACACCCCCTTGCGCACGTCGACGCCGACGTCGGTGAGTCCACGCTCCAAAAACTCGCCCACGAACGGCTCCATCTTGGGCAGCAGCTGAGAGCCCCGCACCAGAAGGGTCACCTGGGATCCCAATCCCCGCCAGGCCGTGACCATTTCGACGCCGACACCGCCGGCGCCGATCACCGCGAGCCGGGCCGGAACCGAACTGCTGTCGGTGGCTTGCCGGTTGGTCCACGGTCGGGCTTCGACGATGCCGGGTAGGTCGGGCAGTGCGGGCTTGCTGCCGGTGCACACCACCACCGCGTGCTTGGCGGTCAGCACCCGCTCGCCGTCCGCGGCCGTGACCGAGACGCGCCGTGGCCCGTCCAACCTGCCGTGGCCGCGGATCAGGGTCGCGCCGATGTTGTCCACCCAGTCGGCCTGTCCGGTGTCATCCCAGTTATCCACGTACCGGTCGCGACGACCGAAGACGCCGTCGGAGTCGATCGCGCCGGTGACGGCCGCACGGGCGCCGTCCACCCGCCGGGCGTCGGAGATGGCCAGCACCGGACGCAGTAATGCCTTGCTGGGCACACACGCCCAGTACGAGCATTCCCCCCCGACCAGTTCGCGCTCGACCACCGCGACGCTGAGACCCGAAGCGCGCGCCCGGTCCGCGGCATTCTGGCCGACCGGCCCGGCGCCCAGCACGATTACGTCGAATTCCGTTGATTCCGTGGTCATATCAGCCATCTCTCCTCAGGCGGGCGGCCAGCTCGGCCAGATCTTTGGCGATGATGTCCGGTTGCGGCAGAGCACCGACCGGTGCGTTGCCGGGGCGGGTGATCAGCGCCGTGCCGAACCCGGCATTGCGGGCACCGAGCAGGTCCCAGTGGTGCGCGGCCACCATCATGCAGTCGGTGGGGCTGACGCCGAGTTCCTGGCACGCGTGCCGATAGACCACCGGGGCGGGCTTGAATGCGTGGCTTGCGTCGACGCTGAACTGTTGCTCGAAAAAATCTGCCAGTCCGGCGTTTTCGAGTGGTGTCGGGGTGCCGGGGCGGTGCGGCGAGTTGGTCAGGCTGACCAGTCGCAACCCGTCGTCGCGCAATCGGTTCAGGCCGTCCACCACGTCGGGATGAGGCGGCATGGTGCGGAATCCCTCGCGGAGCCGTTCGATGTCGTCATCGGTGACGGTCACATCGTGGATGGCGCCGAGCATGCGCAGCACACTCGGACCGAGGGTGAAGAAGTCGACATAGTGCTCGGACAGCGTGGCCGTCATCGAATACAGGACAAGCTGGTTGAACCACTCCCGCAGGACCCGCCGGTCACCGAAGACATCGCCGAAAAGCGGTGCCAGGGAATCGATGGCGAGCAAAGTCTCGTTGACGTCGAACACCAGGATGGATGGCGTCGGATTTATCGGTCCACCTTCTTCGGTGCGGGGATGTCGGGCCGTACGTACAGGATCAAACATAGACAGATCAGCGCCATCGCTGCCAGGGGCCAGCACAGGGCGACCAGCGCGGCACCGGCGAAACCACTAATTGTCACCAGTGGCCGGATACGCACGCGCGCGGATCGGTCCACGGCTTCCTGGCACAGAAATAGGTACGTGATATTCACCTGCATGAAAATGGCGGCATACAACGCCACCGGCGCGGAAGACAGGCTGCTGTCGGCTATCCACTCTGTGGTGAAGGGGATCAACGAGACCGAGAAGAGATGGCCGAAGTTCGACCAGATCAACCGCGGTGTCGCGGCTCGCGCGTAGCCGAGCAAGTGATGGTGGTTGACCCATACGATCGCAATGAACACGTAACTGACGACGTAGCTCAAACCCGTGGGCCACAGTGGCAGCAAAGCGCGCAACGAAGCGGAATTCGGCGCGTTGAGCTTGAGCACCAGGATGGTGATCACCACCGCGAAGACGCCGTCGGAGAATGCCCCCAGCCGGTCCGGCTTGGCCGGTTGGCTGGTCACCGCCGAATCTTTCGCGGGGCAGCCTTCATCGGAGGCTTCCAATGGCATGCGATACCTCGTCGGGGTCCAGTCCGCGGTCGACGCCGTGGGGAAAGACGGTTTGTCCGGGCTCCAGTTGCAGTTGTCTGCCATCGAGGTAGACATCGATCTTGTCCGGTTCGAATGACACCAGGTTGCTCACTCGAGCAACCTCGGCCCACGCGTGGGTGTAGGACCACGCCGCGCGCTTATGCGAGCCGACGTCGTAGTAGGAGGCGATGCCCTTGTACGGGCAGAAGGTTTGTCCGTCAACCGGCTTGAGGGCCGAACAATCGATGTGTTCCCGTGGCACGTACCAACGTGGGGCGAAGCCGGACTCGTAGAGCACGACGGGGCATTGGGTCTCGGCGACTACCTTCTCGCCGTCGCGAACTACAAGATGCCTTGCCGTGGAACGAATATCAATTCGATGGTAGGCGTCGGCGGCGTGCCCCACGATACGTTCCTCTTCCTCGTAGAAGGCATCCATGGCGCGCCAGGCGAAAGCCATCCGCCCCGCCAGCACGACCGCGTGGCGCGGCAGTCCGGTGTGTTGCCACGCGCTGCGGGCAGCGTCCCTGCCCGGAACTTGAACTGTGTACCAATGGGTCTCACCCAGGTCAGCATGCCGGGTCACCCGGTCCTCGGCGATTACACTGCCCGGACGTATATCGCTGAGCGGAAAGTAGGCCACCGGATAGCGGCCCGGTTCATGTAGGAGGACGACGTCCTCACTGTCGGCGATCCAATGGTCACCGAACCGGACTCGCATGCGGCGCCGTAGCGGCTCGGCGAACAGCAATCGCTCGGGTAGCGCTTGTTCGGTGAGAAAATGTCCTACGGACCCGGGCGCGAGCGGGCCCTGTTGCCACGCCAAACCCATTGTCGGCCCCGGTGCTAGTCGTCGTCCACGACGACGACCATCTTGCCGCCTGCGTCGCCGGACTCCATCACGCGGTGAGCTTCGCGGATCTGGTCGAAGGAGAAAACGTGCGAAGGTTTCGCCTCGAGCCGGCCGTCCGCCACCTGGCGAGCGATGTCCTGCAACGGCACGTCGGACAACGGGAATCCCGGGGTCCCGAACACGAAACTGCCAAAGAAGTTCAGGTTGACTCCAGATGCCATGCGCAGCAACGGATTGAAGTCGCCGATCGGGTCGAGACCGCCGAGCCAGCCGGCCAGGCAGGCCGCGCCGCCGCGACGCAGCATGTCCAAGGAGTCGAGAATGGTGCTGTTGCCGACCAGGTCGAGCACGGCGTCGAGCTGCTTGGCTTCGGCGATATGCCCGGCGAGGTCGGTTCGCTCCAGTTCTACCCGCGTGGCACCAAGCGCTTCGAGCATCGGGATCCGCTTACTGCTGCGGGTGGTGGCGATGACGTGCGCGCCCGCGGCAACGGCCATCTTCAGCGCGGCCTGCCCGAAAGACGATGTGGCACCGCGGATCAGCACTGTCTGCCCGGACGCCAGCTGCAAGTTGCGGAACAGGCACGTCCAGGCCGTCGCGTAGGTTTCGGGCAATGCCGCCAACTCGGCCCACGGGAGGTCGGATTCGATGAGTGCGACGTTGGCCGCGCGTACCCGGGTGTACTGCGCGTAACTGCCGTTGATCGTCCGGCCGAGGCCGCCCATCAACGCGGCTACCTTTGCGCCGGATGGAAATTCGCCACCCGGGCAGGCGTCCACGATGCCGACACATTCGATACCGCTGACCTCGGCGGCTTCGGCCCATTCACCGCGTCGCATGTGCATCTCGGCGTGGTTGATGCCGAACCCCTTCACCTTGATCACCACTTCGCCAGGCTTGGGCAGCGGTTTGGGGATGTCGGTGTAGACCAGACTGTCGAGTCCACCGAACTTCTCCAACACAATCGCCCGCATCATTTCGCCGCCGTGTTGGTCACGCACCACGGCCGGCGCGGTGGGGAGTGTGCTTTCGACTACCGACATTTCACACATGCCTTCCTACCTCGACGCAACGGAAGGCCATATTGGGCCAGCCATCCCAATATTATGGGCCAGGCAACCCAGAAAAGTCCAGGGGGGACGACAGACGAATCAGGATTTGCGCCGGCGTCGCGGCGCCGCAAAAGACCGCACGTAGTCGACAGCAGCCTGTAGGGCAGCAGCCAGTGGGGCTGGATCGCCGGTGGCGTGGGTGAGCATGGCGCCGCCCTGGGGGGCGGCGACGAGTGCAACCGCAAGGTGCCGCGGATCGGCTTCGGGGATGAGTTCGCCGCGGTCCCGCATCACGGTGAGTCCGTGCCGGAACAGACCGATCCATTCGTCGTATCCCTCGGACAGTTCGTCGTGGATCTCGCCGTCGGCGTCGATCAGCTCGCCGGCGAGCGAACCGTAGATGCATCCGCCGACGCGATAGACGGTGTCGATGTCGGCCACGCATGCGTCGGCCCAGCGCTGCAGCGCCTCGAAGCTGTCCAGCCCGCCCAGTTCGGGGCGGGTGTGGAACGCGTGTACGTTGTTGCGGCGCAAGGCAACTACGTGACGGGTGAGGTCCCGCTTGTCGCCGAAATAGTGCGCGATCTGTGATCCACTGACGCCCGCGGCGGTGCGCACCTCGTCGATGCTGGTGTCGGCGATGCCGCGCTTGAAGATCAACCGCGCGGCGACGTCGACGATGCGCGCGCGGGTGGCGAGCCCCTTCTGGGTGAGGCGCGACGTCTTGTTGTCGGACACCTTGCTGCCCTCGCTCAGGCCGATTGCTCGGCCATGCGGCGTCCGCGGCCGCGGCGTACCGGGCGAGGCACCCGTTCGGCGGCGTCGGTGGCGAACATTCGCAGGTAGTTGACGGCGAAACGGGTGGCGTCCGCGTGCGGCCACTCGGCGCGGTAGGTGTAGGACAGGGTGCCGCCGCCCTGGTGGGCGCTGACTATCACCAGGGCCAGGTGCCGCGGGTCGGCGGCCCGGGTCAGTACGCCGTTGTCTTTCATGGTCTGGATCGCCCGCTCGAGCAGTTCGACCCATTGCCAGTAGCCTGCTGCCAGCGCCTGTCGCGTCGCATCATCGGGCTTGGCCAGCTTGGCTGCCAGGGCGTGGTACGTCGGCGTCCCGGTGTCACCGACACGCCGCAGATAGCGCATGTTCAGGTCGACCCAGCGCTCGAAATCATCGAACGACTGCAACCCGCCGAGCTCGGGCTGGCGGTGGAAGTTCAGCACCACACCCATCTGGCGGGCGATGACGGCACGCAACAGGGCCCGCTTGTCGGCGAAATAGTGGGCGAGCTGCGAGCCGCTGACCGAAGCGGCCTTGCGCACGCTGTCCATGTTGAACGCGGACAGCCCCTCGTGGACGATCAGGTCGGCAGCAGTCTCCACGATGCGATCCCGAGTGGCCCGACCCTTGGGGGTCAGCCGCTTTTCGTCAGCCTCCGGATGCCCCATGGCGACAGGCTAACCCGCAGCCGCGCCCAACTATGGGATATGCAGCCCATTAGGTGGTGCGGACCTTCGCCAGGAAGGCGCGGACGAGGTCGGCGACTTCCGGCAAGGCCGATTCCAGCAGGAAATGGCCACCGTCCAGCAGGTGAATCTCGGCATCGGGTAGGTCATCGGCGAACGCCTGCGCGCCGGCCGGACCGAAAATCTCGTCGCCGCGGCCCCACACCGCAAGTAACGGAACGCCGCTGGCGCGGAAGTAGTCGTGTAGCCGCGGGTACAGCCGCGCATTCGTGGCGTAGTCGCGGAACAGCTTTAGCTGCACCTCGTCGTTGCCGGGCCGTGAGATCAGCGCATAATCGTGCAACCACGATTCGGGGTCCACCAGCGTCTCGTCGGCCACGCCGGTCAGGTACTGCCACCGGGTGGCGTCCAGGGTCAGGAAGTGCCGAACCGCGGCTTCGGTCTCGGCCGTCGGCTCGGTTTGGTAGGCCCACACCACTTTCCAGAAGCTCTCGACGAAACCGGCGTCGTACCCATTGCCGTTCTGGGTGATGATCGCGGTGATCGCCGCGGGATCCTGCAGAGCCAGGCGCCAGCCGATGGGGGCGCCATAGTCCTGGACGAAGAGCGCATAACGATTGACCCGCAAACCTTTGAGCAGTCCTGCCGTCAGCTCGGTCAGCGCGTCGAAGGTGTAGTCGAACTCTGTCACGCCCGGTGCGTCGGACAGGCCGAAGCCCAGGTGATCGGGGGCGATCACGTGGTAGCTGTCCGCCAGTGCGGGGATCAGGCCGCGAAACATGTACGAACTGGTCGGAAAACCGTGCAGCAGAACAACTGTCGGGTTGTCAGGGTCACCCGCTTCCCGGAAGAACAGCCGATGGCCGCCGACGGTCGCATAGCGATGATGAACAACCATTGGGGCCTCCCGAGATTTTGGGTTGTGCATCCCATTATGCACGGATATCTTCGGTAGGCAAGATAGGCAGTGCGGTGCTGCCGATTCCACGAGGAGCGCCGGTGAGCAAGCTTGTTTCGGTGAATGTCGGCATGCCCAAAGACGTGCGATGGCGTGACAGTCTGGTGCACACCGGAATCTGGAAAGCGCCGGTCGACGGGCCGGTCATGGTGCGCCGGCTGAACATCGAGGGTGACGGCCAGGGAGACCTTGCCGGTCACGGTGGTGAACAACGCGCCGTGATGGTGTATCAGGTTGAGTCCTATGAGTTCTGGAAGCGCTACCTCAAGCGTGACGATCTCGAGTTCGGCAATATCGGTGAGAACTTCACCGTCAGCGGGCTGGCCGATGACGATGTGTGCATCGGTGATCATTACCGAATCGGCGGCGCCGAGTTCGAAGTCACTCAGCCCCGCGTCACCTGTTTCCGCGTCGGAATGCGTCTGAACGAGCCGGAAATGCCCAAGCTGTTGGTCGCCCAGCACCGTCCCGGCTTCTACCTCCGGGTGATCACGGAAGGCTCGGTACAACGGGGCGATGAGATTGTGCGCACTCGCCGTGGGCGTCATCAACTCAGCGTTGCTGACGTGGACGCGCTGCTGTACCTACCGCACCGTGACGCCGGGCAGCTCCGCAAGGCCGTGGATGTGCCCGCGCTGAGTCCCGGCTGGCAGGGGTCGTTCCGCGAGCTGCTGGCGGCGCCCGCAGAAAGCTCGGATCGGCCGGCGTGGAACGGATTCCGACCGCTGCGAGTCACCGCCGTGTGCCGGGAAAGCGAATCGGTGTTGTCATTTCTCCTGGGATCCGACGACGGGTCCCCGCTGCCGAATTCGCTCCCGGGTCAGCACGTGACAGTCCGGATTCCCGGGGCGGGCGACCCGGCGCCCCTGCGCAGCTATTCCCTCTCCGGTGATCCCGCCGCGGGGGTGTACCGCATCAGCGTCAAACGCGAGGGCCACGGGCTGGTGAGCCGGTGGTTGCACGATCATGTCCAAGCCGGATCCGTCGTCGACGTGGCCGCGCCGCGCGGTGACTTCACCCTGGCCGACGGCGGTGGTCCGGTGGTGCTGATCTCGGCCGGAATCGGGGCGACTCCGCTGCTCGCCATGTTGAACGCCCTTGCGGCCGCGGACGGCAACCGTGAGGTCTGGTGGCTGCACAGCACCAGGAACCGGCAGAGTCTCGCTTTTGAAGACGAAGTCGGTGCTCTGGTCAACGCACAGGCCCACGCACACCTGCGGGTGCAATACACCGAGACGGACGGACGCTTGAACCGCCGGTCGATCGAGGCACTCAAGTTGCCCGTCGACTCCACTGTATACATCTGTGGTCCAACACAATTCATGACAGATATCCGTGATTGCCTGACTGCCATCGGAATTGACGCGTCGCACATCCACAGCGAACTGTTCGGTGCGCTGCCGCCGATCAACCCTGGGGTCGTCCCGGCGCAACGGAGGCCGCCGCACCAACCACCCGGGGTCCCTGGCGCCGGCCCGTCGGTCACCTTCGCGCGCAGTGGCCTGACGGTGAACTGGTCATCGGAGTACCGCAGCATTCTCGAGCTTGCCGAAGCGTGCGATGTGCCGACCCGGTTTTCCTGCCGCAGCGGTGTGTGTCACGTCTGCGTCACCGGCGTGGTTGCCGGAACCACCAACTATGTTCAGCCGCCCTTGGAATTGCCGGACCCCGGCGAGGTGCTCATCTGCTCGGCCGCGCCGGATGACGACCTGGTGCTGGATCTTTAAGCGCTACTCAGGCGAGATCGCCCGCTGCCCACCAGTGGCGTGCAACACGGTGCCGTTGACATAACTGGCCGCGGGCGAGGCCAGAAAGACCACCGCGCTTGCGATTTCGCCGACCTGGGCCGGGCGGCCGACCGCTGTGGTCGCCCCGAGCGCATCGAGGAGACCGGGAGCCATGTCGACAGCTCCCGGCGTGTCCGTCGGCCCGGGCGCGATCGCATTCACCCGGACTCCGGCCGCGCCGAACTCGTCCGCCCATACGCGGGTGAGCTGTTCCAGTCCGGCCTTGGTGGCGCCGTAGATCCCGGTCCCGCGCGCCGCCACGGAGGCCGCCAGCGTGCTGAGGTTGACCACGACGCCGCCCCCGCGGGTCACCATCGTCGGAACCAGCTGCTGCACCAGGATGTACGGCGCGCGCAGATTGATGTTCACATGTCGATCGAAGGTCGGGTCGTCCGTTTCGGCGGTAGCGCCGAACTCGTAGATGCCGGCATTGTTGATCAAGATGTCCACCTGTCCCGCCTCGCGGGCCAGCCGTCGAACATCGTCGGCGTCGTTGAGATCCGCGGCGACGAAACGTGCCGCGCCCCCGGCATTCTCGATGTCGCGCACGGTCTCGGTGCCACGCTCTGCGCTGCGTCCATGGACGACGACCTCCGCGCCGAGGGCCGCCAGCTGCAGCGCGATTTCCCGGCCGATGCCGGATGTGGCGCCGGTAACCAGGGCGGTGGAACCGGTCAGTGTCTCAGTCATCTCCGGACCAGCATGGACCGGACGGGATTTATTCCACCGGGCTCAGCGCGACGGAGGCTTCGGCGGTGTAGCACAGGAAAGTCAGCGTCTCCTGCAGGTACAACTGCACGGTGTCGGCGTCATGACTGAGGTACCCGATCGCCACGTCGGTGCCGAGCTGCAGGTCGAAGTCACCGCCGCGCGTGGTCAACACGAACGCGCCGTCGATCGCGGGCGCCCAGATGATGTCGCCGTCGACCAGCCGGTTCAAGTGTTCGAGGATCGGATAACCATGCGCGGTCGTCTCGCTCACCTTGGTGTACACATCCGCGGCCAGCAGCACCGAGTACGGGCCGTCCACACCGGCCAACCGCAGCTGCGACAGGGCCTGGGTGATGACGTCGGGGATGTCGCGCGGGTCTTCCGGCAGGGTCAGCGGCGGGTTGGAGCTGCAGCTGCGGATGCCCTGGATCGACGCCGGGGCATAGCCCTCGAAGATGCCGCGGTCCTCCACAAACGCCAGCTTCTTGGCGGCCGCCTTGACCGGTTCCCAGTCCGAGTCGTTGGAACCGCGCTCTACGTCATCGATTTCGTTGCGGGACAGGGTGAACGGCACCCGCAGCCGGACCAGTGGGCGGCTGTCGCGCAGATGGGCGATCACCCCGTCAGTCGGTGACTCCAGGTCGAGCAACCGGCCGGTGCTCACCGCCGCGGTAACGGGTCCGCCGGGTTCGCTCACGTCCACCACCCGGCGTCCGGCGATATGCCGTTTGAAGGTCCGCGACGCCTCCACTTCGATTTCCGCCCAGGCGGCTTCGGTGACCGGTGCCAGGTCGCGGTACAGGTTGTTCATCGAGTTTTTCCTTTCAGGCTGCCGATCCGCAGTGATCCGTCATCGGAAGGAAGCGTGGCCGGGGGATCCGGGGGAGGGTTCCCGGCCGTGCCGGCCAGCGGGGCGGGCAACGGCGGCGGATCGTTGAGGAAGTCGACGGTCGGCGAGAAGAACAACCCACCGGTGACCGCGGTGGAGAAATCCAGGATGCGGTCGGTGTTGCCGGGCGGATCGCCGAGAAACATGTTGCGCAGCATCTGTTCGGTGACGTCCGGTGTGCGCGAATAACCGATGAAGTAGGTCCCGTACTCGCCCTTGCCTACCTCGCCGAACGGCATGTTGTGCCGGACGATCTTCAGTTCGGTGCCGTCGTCGTCGGTGATGACATTGAGCGCGATATGGGAGTTGGCGGGCTTGGCGTCGTCGTCGAGCTCGATGTCCTCGAGTTTGGTGCGCCCGATCACCAGCTCCTGTTCGGTCACCGACAGTGATTCCCAGGACGTCATGTCGTGGACGTAGCGCTGCACGTGCACGTAGCACGAGCCGGCGAAGTCGGGGTCTTCGTCGCCGATGGTGGTGGCGCTGACGGCCAGGGGACCATCCGGGTTCTCGGTGCCGTCGACGAAACCCAGCAGGTCGCGGTTGTCGAAGAACCGGAAACCGTGCACCTCGTCGACGACGGTCACCGCGGGCGTCATCGCCTTGAGAATGCGGCCGGCCAATTCGAAACAGACGTCCAATGTTTCGGCGCGGATGTGGAACAACAGATCACCGGGTGTTGCCGGCGCGACATGGCGCGGACCGGTCAACTCGACGAATGGATGCAGCTGGGCGGGCCGCGGCCCGGCGAACAACCGGTCCCAGGCATCCGAACCGATCGAGGTGATCACCGACAGCCGCTTCCACGGCTCCCGGAACCCGATCGCCCGTACCAGCCCGGAAATATCGCCGAGCGCGTCGTGAACCGTCGCCTCACCGCCGGTGTTGATCGTGACCACCAGGAAGATCGCTGCTGGGGTCAGGGGCTCCAGGATCGGCTGCGGCTGAACAGCGGGCACAGCTGAAGACCCTAACGCTCCCGGCGCGGGGAATGCTAAACATGGCTACATGGTGGCCACCGCCCTTGGCCTGGGTGAATTCATCGACGCGTCGCCCTCGCCGTTTCACGTCTGCGCGACGGTGGCGATCCGATTGATCGACGCGGGCTACACCGAACTCAACGAGGCGGATCGCTGGCCCGAAACCCCCGGAAACTACTTCGTCGTTCGTGCCGGGTCGCTCGTCGCCTGGAACAGCCTCGAAGGGCTGCGCCCGTTCCGCATCATCGGCGCCCACACCGACAGCCCCAACCTGCGGGTCAAGCAATATCCGGACCGCGCGATCGCCGGCTGGAAGGTGGTGGCGCTGGAGCCCTACGGCGGAGCGTGGCTCAACTCCTGGCTGGACCGCGATCTGGGTGTCAGCGGACGGTTGTCGGTCCGGGACGGCCGGGACATCACGCACCGCCTCGTCCGGATCGACGAGCCGATCCTGCGGGTTCCCCAGCTGGCGATTCACCTGGCCGACGACCGCAAATCGTTGACCCTGGATCCGCAGCGGCACGTCAACGCGGTCTGGGGTGCCGGCGATGCGGTCGGGTCCTTCGTCGGGTACGTCGCCGAACGTGCCGGGGTGTCGAAGACCGACGTGCTCGCCGCCGACCTGATGACGCACGACCTCACCCCGTCGGCGGTGATCGGCGCCGAAGGCGATCTGCTCAGCGCGCCCCGGCTGGACAACCAGGCCAGCTGCTATGCCGGGCTGCAGGCGCTGCTCGGATTGCAGCAGCAGCCCGAGCCGCCCGGGTTCCAGCCGGTGCTGGCGCTTTTCGACCATGAGGAGGTCGGTTCGACCTCGGACCACGGCGCTCAATCCAACCTGCTGGGGACCGTCCTGGAGCGCATCGTGCTCGCCGCCGGCGGCGACCGCGAAGATCATCTGCGGCTGCTGCCCGCCTCCATGCTGGCGTCGGCGGACATGGCCCACGCGACGCACCCCAATTACCCGGAGCGGCATGAGCCCGGTCACCTGATCGCTGTCAACGGCGGTCCGGTGCTCAAGGTGCACCCCAACCTGAGGTACGCCACCGACGGGCGGACCGCGGCCGCTTTCGCGCTGGCCTGCCAGCGGGCCGGGGTGCCGCTGCAGCGTTACGAACACCGCGCCGACCTGCCCTGTGGCTCCACGATCGGCCCAATGGCTTCGGCGCGCACCGGCATCCCGACCGTCGACGTCGGTGCCCCGCAACTGGCCATGCACTCGGCGCGAGAGTTGATGGGCGCGTCGGACGTACCCGCATACGCGGCCGCCCTGCAAGCGTTCCTTTCCGCGGAGCGTCCCGAGGCATAGGGTTCGGCGGTATGGCGCTGAAATTGGAGATGGTCACGTTCGACTGCAACGACCCGGTGACATTGTCCGGTTGGTGGGCCGACCAGTTCGGGGGCACCACGCAAGAGTTGATGCCCGGTGAATTCTTCGTGCTGGCTCCGCCCGAGGGGCCGCGGCTGGGTTTCCAGAAGGTGCCCGATCCCACGCCCGGGAAGAACCGCCTGCACCTGGACTACGTGACCCCCGACGTGGACGGCGAAGTGTCGCGACTGAAGGCAGCGGGCGCGAGCGAGGTCGAACAGCACAGCATCGGCGACAGCTTCCGCTGGGTCGTGATGGCCGATCCCGAAGGCAACGCGTTTTGCGTGGTGTGCCAATACGAGGGCGGCTGAGCCCGTTACAGGCCGAAAAGCGGCCGACAGCGCTCGAAGCCGTCGACGTGTACCTCGATGGCGCGGTGCCGCTCCCAATCCTCGCGGGTGAGCCGGAACCGTCGCATCTCGGCGACCGCACCTTCGCGTGCCATCCGATCTACGCCGTCGTCTTGGTAGCCGAGGCGCCGCGACACGGCGATGGACGCCGGGTTATCGGTGAACGACTGTGACGTCGCCACTTGCGCGCCCAGTTCGGTAAACGCGAAATGCAGTGCGGCCGCCCGCATCTCGGTTCCGTAGCCGTTTCGCTGATGGCGCATCCCGAGCCACGACCCGGAGTCCACCTGTCGCGTGACGGGGAACTGCTTGGCCATCAGCCCCTGCACGCCGACGGCTCTCCCGTCGACGACTACCGCCAGTGGCAACGACCAGTGATCGCGGCTGAAGCCGGCCAGCTCCCGCCACAGGTAGGCCAGAGTGTTGAACGGCAGGTATTCCCGTGGCACGCGTGTCCAGGGGATCGAAAACGGCATCTGCTCGGGCGGGTGTACCCCATCGAGGATCGTGTCGATCAGCTGGTCGATCAACTCCTCGGTCGGCAGCCGCAACTCCAACCGCGGGGTGGTGATCCGCAGGTCGAACAGCGGCCAGTGACGCGACATCGGCCCATTATCGATACCTCGGCCGGCGAAATCAGCCCAATTTCCGGCGGGAACCTAGACTGGCTGCGTGACGAGCCCGCACACCTACGCCACTGACACCGTCGAGCACGCCGCAACCACCCCCGACCAGCCACAACCGTTCCACGAACTGGGTCTCAAAGACGACGAATACCAGCGGATCCGTGAGATCCTCGGTCGTCGGCCCACCGACACCGAGCTGGCGATGTATTCGGTGATGTGGAGCGAGCACTGCTCCTACAAGTCCTCCAAGGTCCACCTGCGCTACTTCGGCGAGACCACCACCGAGGACATGCGTACCGGCATGCTGGCCGGCATCGGTGAGAACGCCGGCGTGGTCGACATCGGCGACGGCTGGGCGGTCACCTTCAAGGTGGAGTCCCACAATCACCCGTCCTACGTGGAGCCCTATCAGGGCGCGGCCACCGGCGTCGGCGGCGCCGAACCGGAGCTGGTCCATCACGGCGATCGGCCGCGCGCCCATGGCCATGATGTCGCGAACGATGCCGCCGACGCCGGTGGCCGCGCCCTGATAGGGCTCCACGTAGGACGGGTGATTGTGGGACTCCACCTTGAAGGTGA
>NZ_LZKQ01000191.1 GCF_001668675.1 Mycobacterium asiaticum
ACCCGGGGGGTGTCGTCGTCGGGGTGGGCCATGCCGGGGGCGGCCAGTTTGGCCCAGGCGGCTTCGATCAGCGCCCGCAGTTGCGGGGTGATCAGCCCCGACAGGCGCGACATGCCATCGAAGCCTTGCTTGCCCAGGATCAAAAAGCGCCGGCGGGCGCGGTCCTGCTCGGAGTAGTCGCCGTCGGGGTGCAACAGGGCCATCAGCGCACGCGCGTAGGCGCCGACCTGATCGGGCCGAAAGTCACAGGCTTTGCCGGCTAGGTCGGCCTCGGCGGCCTCCCGGGTGAACACATCCACGTGGGTGGGTAGGTGGGTGAAGAACCAGCGGATCACCTTCACATGCCCGTCACCGATCAGACCCCGGCACTGGGCGGCCGCGGTCGCGATCAGCGTCGGCGCCAAGGGTTGTCCGGTCAGGGTGCGGCGCGGGCCGAGGTCTTCGGCTTCGGCGATGCGCCGGGAGGCTTCGGCTTTGGTGATCCGCAACCGATCGGCCAACGCCACCGACAGCGTGCCGCCCAGTTCTTCCTTGCTCGCCTGGGCACCGAGCTCATTGATCAACCCGTGCTGCGCAGAACGCAGCCGCCGACTGACCCGCTCCAAACGTTCCAAGGCCCGCAACCGCTCCGGATTCGTCAGCGCGTCAAAGGACAACGCACACAACCGCTCCAC
>NZ_LZKQ01000192.1 GCF_001668675.1 Mycobacterium asiaticum
CAGCACCTCGGTGATGCGTTCGGCGCACACGGACGCTCGGGGCAGCACCACCAGCGTCATCGTTGCCATCAGCACCGCCATCAGGATCTGGGCGAAGTAGGCGAGGAAGGCGATCAGCGACCCGACCTGCATCTGACCCCGGTCGATGCGCAGCCCACCGAACCAGATCAGCGCGACGCTGGACAGGTTGATGGTCAGCGTGGTGACCGGAAGCATCAGCGCCTGCCAGTTGCCGGCGCTCAGCGCGGCGTTGGACAGCGCGAAGTTGGCCTTTGCGAATTTGTCCCGTTCGAAGTTCTCGCGGGTGAACGCCCGAACCACGCGGACACCGGAGAGTTGGTCGCGCAAAACCCGGTTGATGCCGTCGATCAGGCGCTGCATGCTGCGGAACAGCGGCAGCATGTGCGAGATGATCCAGAAGTTGGCGACCGCCATGACGGGCACGCTGACCAGCAGCAGCCAGGTCAGCGCGGCCTCTTGGTGGATGGCCATGACGACCCCGCCGACGCACATGATCGGCGCTGTCACCAACACGGTCGCCGTCATTTGCACCAGGAACACGATCTGGCGGACGTCGTTGGTGCTGCGGGTCAGCAACGTCGCCGCTCCGAAACGGGCCGTCTCTCGTTCGGAGAAGGTGATGACGTGTTCGAACATCGCCGCGCGGAGGTCGCGGCCGAAACCCGTCCCGGTGCGGGACCCGAGATAGGTGGCAGCCACGGCGCACAGCACCTGCAGTCCCGTGACCCCCAACATCACGCCGCCCAATCGGACGATGGCCGCGGTGTTGCCCTGGGCGACGCCGTCGTCGATGATCGCGGCGTTGACCGTGGGCAGATAAAGCGACGCCAGGGTGCTGATCGACTGCAGCGCCATCAGCGCGGCTACCAGCGGGCGGTATGGCCGGATGTACTGGCGCAGCAGTGCCAGGAGCATTGGGTAACTGTCGCATATTGGGCGGGCGGGGGGCCGCGGCACCGACGAGCTTGGGCCGGTGCGGCGCGGAATGCCGAAATGCCTGATCAGGTGGCGTGTCGGTGGTTGACCCGTGGGGCTGCCGCTACAGTGCATCGTGTGGGAGCAGCAGCAGCCTCAGGAATGGCCAGGTAGTGGTGCGGCGTAATTTGACGACGGTCCCGATGGCTCTACTGGTCTTGGTGGCTGTTCTTCTCGGACTTTCCGGGTGTTCGAGTTCCGGTGACAACAAGCCGGGCGCGACGGTTCCCTCGACGCCTGGCAACGCCGAGGGCAAACACGGCCCCTTCTTCCCGCAGTGCGGCGGCGTGACCGACGAGACCGTGACCCAGCTGACCAAGATCACCGGGCTGGTCAACACCGCCAAGAATTCCGTGGGTTGCCAGTGGCTGGCCGGTGGCGGCATCTCGGGCCCGCACTTCTCCTTCTCTTGGTACCGCGGCAGCCCGATCGGGCGAGAGCGAAAGACCGAGGAGTTGTCGCGCGCCAGCGTCGAAGACATCAACATCAATGGGCACGGCGGTTTCATCGCGGTGGGCAACGAGCCCAGCCTGGGCGATTCGCTGTGCGAAGTGGGCATCCAGTTCCAGGACGACTTCATCGAGTGGTCGGTGAGCTTCAGCCAGAAGCCTTTCCCGCCGCCGTGCGATATTGCCAAGGAATTGACCCGGCAATCGATTGCGAATTCGAAATGAGCCGCCGGAGTATGCGAGTCGTGGTCGCTGTGCTGGTCGCCGTGCTGATGGTGCTGACCGGGTGCTCGCGCTCGGTCGGTGGCACGCCGGTCAAGGCGGGCGGGGCCGGAGTGCCACGCAACGACAATTCCGAGCGGCAGTACCCGAACCTGCTCAAGGAGTGCGAGGTCCTGACCACCGACATCTTGGCCAAGACGGTGGGCGCGGACCCGTTGGACATCCAGAGCACGTTCGTCGGAGCCATCTGCCGGTGGCAGGCGGCCAACCCGGCGGGGCTGATCGACATCACCCGGTTCTGGTTCGAGCAGGGCAGTCTGAGCAACGAGCGCAAGGTGGCCGAGGGGCTGAAGTATCAGATCGAGACCCGGTCCATCCAGGGCATCGACTCGATCGTGATGCGCCCGAATGATCCCAATGGGTCGTGCGGTGTCGCCAGCGATGCGGCCGGAGTCGTGGGTTGGTGGATCAACCCGCAGGTGCCCGGCATCGATGCATGCGGGCAGGCGATAAAGCTGATGGAGCTGACGCTGGCGACCAACGCCTAGCGCGCAGTCAGGCCTAGCGCGGCACGTGGAAGTCGACCAGCGCCGCACCGCCGGGCGCCAGCTGCGACCAGTGGCCCGGGACGTTCAGGACGGCAATGCCGGAGGTCGGGTATTTCTCCGAGATACCTTCCACCGCAGCGTTATTGCTGGTGTCGGTATCGGCCAGAATAAGCGCCAACGAGGACGTCGTAGGTTCGTGGCCGACGACGAGCAAGGTGGTGACCTCGTCGCCGACTTTATTGATTTGCTCGATGACAACGCCGGGGGTGGCACCGTAGAGCTGCACGGCATAGCGGGCCGGGGCCTCGATCCCGGTGCACTCCAAGGTTTCCCGGGCCCGGGTGGCCGTGGAGCAAAGCACTGCGTCGATGGTGGGCAGGTTGGCGCGTAGCCAGTCCCCGGCCAGTCTGGCCTCACGAGTGCCCCGTGGCGCCAGCGGCCGGTCGTGGTCGGACACGCCACTGGGGTAGGCCGACTTCGCGTGGCGCATCAAGACAAGGTTCAGTTGTCGCTCGTCCATCGGACAAACGTTAGCTAGTGCCGATCCGGCGACGCTACGGTGCATCGTCATCGTCGTCGTCCGCGAACAGTCTTTCCGGGTGGTGGAAGGTGTTGATGCGGGGTTGGCCGTGGTCGAGGTGGGCCGGTGGGAGCCATTCGGTGTGGCCGCGGGTGTTTTTGCGGGTGGTCCAGCCTTTTTCGGCCAGTC
>NZ_LZKQ01000193.1 GCF_001668675.1 Mycobacterium asiaticum
TTGTTGTTTCACCCCCGGGTGGGGGGGGGGGGGGGGGGGCCCCGCCCCCGGGGGGGCGGGGGGGCGGGGGGGGGGGGGGGGGGGGGGGGCTAGGGGGGCGCCGCGGCCGAGGCGGCGGGGGGGCCCGTGGCCGGGGGTGAACAGTGGTGTGACGCCGACGTATTGCGCATCCTGCGGCGGCGGTCGCTGGCGGCGCTGCGGGCCCAGGTCGAGCCGGTCAGCACCGCAGCCTACGGCCGGTTCCTGCCGGCCTGGCATCGAGTGGGGACGGCCGAAACATCGCGCTCCCCAGGCCATTCCGGGCTGGACGGGCTGATGTCAGTCATTGATCAGCTGGCTGGCGTACAAATGCCGGCCTCGGCGATCGAGCCGCTGGTGCTGGCCCCTCGGGTCCGCGACTACTCGCCCGCGCTGCTCGACGAGCTACTGGCCACGGGCGAAGTCACCTGGTCGGGGGCCGGCTCGATTTCCAGCGGCGATGGCTGGATCGCGTTGCACCCCAGCGAATCCGCGCCATTGACGCTGCCCGGGCCCGCCGACATCGAATTGGGCGACGCCCACCGTGCGGTCCTGGACACGCTCGCACCCGGGGGCGCTTACTTCTTCCGCCAGCTCACGCAGAGCGGATTCGGTGAGTCCGAACTCAAAGCCGCGCTGTGGGAACTGATCTGGGCCGGCTGGATAACCGGCGACACGTTCGCCCCGGTGCGCGCCCTGCTCGGTGGCACCGGAACCCGCAAGCGCTCCGCACCCGCGCATCGGTCGCATCGCCCGCCGCGGCTCAGCCGGTACAGCGTGGCGCACCCGCATTCCCGGCCCGCCGACCCGACCGTGGCCGGCCGGTGGTCGATCCTGCCGCCCCCAGAGCCGGACTCCACGCTGCGCGCCCACTATCAAGCCGAGCTGCTGCTCGGACGCCACGGCGTGCTGACCCGGGGCGCGGTGACAACCGAGGGCGTGCCAGGCGGATTCGCCACCCTGTACAAGGTGCTGAGCACGTTCGAGGACGCAGGCCGGTGCCAGCGCGGCTACTTCATCGAGTCGCTGGGCGGGGCGCAGTTCGCCGTCGCGTCGACCGTCGACCGGTTGCGCGCCTACTCCGACGGGGTCGACCCGGAACGGCCCGAGTACCGCGCGGTGGCGCTGGCCGCTGCGGATCCGGCGAACCCCTACGGAGCGGCGCTGCCCTGGCCGGCCGCCCGTGGTGAGGGCTCGGAGTCCGGGGGGTCGGGGGCACGCCCGGGCCGCAAGGCCGGTGCGCTGGTGGTGTTGGTCGACGGCGAGCTGACGTGGTTCCTCGAGCGCGGCGGGCGGTCGCTGCTCACCTTCACCGACGACCCAGGCGCCCATCTCGCCGCTGCGACAGCGCTCGCCGAGCTGGTCTCGTCCCGGCGCGTCGCGTCGATCCTGGTCGAACGCATCGACGGGGTGCCGGCCCTGCAGCCCCGTGTGGGCGGGCCCGGACCGGTCGACGCACTCTCCGATGCCGGCTTCGCCCGGACTCCACGCGGAATGCGGCTGCGCTGAGATGCCCGAAGGTGACACCGTCTGGCACACCGCCGCCGTGCTGCGCGAGCGCCTGGTCGGCGGCACCCTGACCCGTTGCGACGTCCGGGTGCCGCGGTTCGCCAACGTCGACCTCACCGGGCGGGTGGTCGACGAGGTGCTGAGCCGCGGAAAGCACTTGTTCATCCGGGTGGGAGACGCCAGCATTCACTCCCATCTGAAAATGGACGGCAGCTGGCGGGTCGGCAACCGCTCGGTGCGGGTCGATTACCGCGCGCGGATCGTTTTGGAGACCGACAGCGTCCGCGCCGTCGGCGTCGACTTGGGCGTGCTGGAGATCCTGGAGCGCGAGCGTGACGGCGACGCGGTCGCGCACCTGGGACCCGACCTGCTGGGCGAGGATTGGGATCCCGCACTCGCCGCCGCCAACCTGACGTCCGACCCGGACCGGCCGATCGCCGAGGCGCTGCTGGACCAGCGCCTGCTGGCCGGGGTCGGCAACGTCTACTGCAACGAACTGTGTTTCCTTTCCGGGCATCTGCCCACCGCGCCCGTCCGCGACATCGCCGACCCGCGTCGGCTCGTCTGTCGCGCGCGGGACATGTTGTGGCTGAACCGCTTCCGTTGGAACCGGTGCACAACCGGCGACACCCGGGCCGGACGCCAGCTGTGGGTCTACGGTCGATCCGGGCAGCCTTGCCGCCGCTGCGGTACCCCGATCAACTTCGACGACTCCGGGGATCGGGTGACGTACTGGTGCCCGTCCTGCCAGCGCTGAAGCGCAAGGCCCTGCGTCTCGGGCCTAGTCGCGGGCGTGGGCGAGGAAGAACCGGGCGATGGCCTCGGACCCGTCGAGCGCGCGCGTGGTGGGACCAATGACCGCCGCCGGAAGATATTGCTTGCCGCCCGGCCAGGTGTGCCCGCCGCTGTCGATCTTGTAGAACACCACCTCGGTGTTCTCCGCGCATCCCGTGGACTGATAGCGGTGCACGACTGTGCCGTCGCGGACATCGGGTAGCGCCTCCGTCGCCGGCCCTCCCTGGCAGCCATCGATCGAGCGCCACTTGTCCACCATGCTGTCGGCCGAGATGGAGTGGCTGACCCCGCCGCGGCCGCGCACCGTCCCACCCTTGAAGGGCACCAGCGGGTCAGCGGTCCCGTGGGCTTCCCAGACCGATACCGGTCGCGACGGATTGCAGGCCACCCCCACGCCCAGCGTTCCGGCCACCGGCGCAACCGCGGCGAAGACGTCGGCGCGTTCGCACGCCAGCCGGTTGCTCATGAAGCCGCCGTTGGACATCCCGGTGACGAAAACGTGCCCGGGAGCGACGCCGTAGTCGTTCTGCAGCTTGTTCACCAGACCGACCAAGAAGGTCACATCGTTGATGTGGCGACGATCGGCGGGCGAGGCGCCACGCCCGTCGGCCCAGCTCTTGTCGTAACCGTCGGGGTAGACAACCAACAGGTTGTGTGCATCAGCAACGGAGTTGAAGCCCGTCAGGCCGCGCTGCGAGAACCCGGTACCGCCGCCACCGTGCAAACTGAGCACCAAGCCGACGGGCTCGCCCGCCGGCACGTGCAACATGTAGGTTCGCTCCATGCCGCCGGATCGAAAGGTGCCGGAGATGTCTCGAGTGCTAGCCGCCGACACGTGCCGCACACCGCAGCCGACCACGCATATAGCCACCACACCGAGCCACAGCCACCGCGCGTATGCCATGTCGTCAGATCACCGGCGGCGCGTCGCCGAAGGCTCGCCGGTAACGCGCGTGCGACCGCGGAGCAAACACATGTGTGGCACACACCGCATTATCGGCGATAGGGCACCGGGTTACGCCGCGAGATGCGAGCATGCGAACTAACCCGCCTTCAGCAAGCAACGGCACTTCTGTTCCACGGGAGTATCAGAAATGACGACCACCCAGATGCGCAAGCCCATCCGGCCGCTGTCGCTCCTGGCGAGCGGCGTGCTGCCGGTGGCCGGGCTGCTCGGGGCGGTGGCGACATCCGCGACCGCTCACGCGACGTCCGCCGATGACGCATTCCTGGCGGCACTGAAGGCCAAGGGCATCAACTACGAGTCACCCGACGCCGCGGTCAACTCCGGGCACACCGTGTGTCACGAACTCGACATGGGCCAGTCGCCCGAACAGGTCGCCAACAATGTGCTTTCCAGCAGCAGCCTGGACAGCTATCACGCCGGCTACTTCGTCGGAGTCAGCATCAAGGCGTACTGCCCGAAATACGCGGCGGCGTCGTCGGGATCCTGAACTACCGCCCTGCCCGTCAAGCAGGGCAGCTGGCAAGCAGGCAAACTCGGGCCCCTGTCCCAAAGCGATTGCGCGAACTCGTTGTTCACGGTCGGTAAACCCGACAGCCACTCGCTATCGCCGCGGCCGCCGACTGCCCGTGATGGTCTTGACGTCACGGGGTCCTCAGGCCTCAAAGATTCTGCGAGCAGGTGGTGACATGGAGCATTCAAACCGGTTGCAGCTCAAGCCGTATCGAGCCGTGTCCGAGCACATTGACGGCGCCTGGTGGCCGCGGTCGACCAACCTGGTCGACGAGCTGCCGGGCCTGGTGGCGTCGTTGTCCGGTCGGCTCGGGCAGATCGTCATGGTTGGCTACCGCCGCAACGGCTGGCACAATACGCCTACGGCGGCTCAAATCGACGGGCACACAATCGAATTGCTGGGTTTCACCAGTGACGAGGAGGCCAGCGTCATCGTGATGGGCGGGAACGGCCGCCACATCACCCTGCATGTCATCCGGCCGGACACCGATGAGGACGCCGCGCGCCGGGCACGCGACGCGGTGCGCGCGCCCGCCGCCCCCGCCCCCGCGGTTTCCCCGGCCATTCGGGTCACGGTCAGGCGATCGGTGGCGGAGGTGGCCGACAAGCTTGCCCGTCACGAGGGGCTCGGCGACGAACGGCGCAACGCTCAGATCAGGCGCTGGTGCGAAGAGACGGCGCAACGGTTCATCGATGCGCCGGTGCAGACTTTCGTCCCCATCCTGGTCGAACACATCGTCCGCAACCGCATGATGGAGTCGCGCAAGCAGCGCTATCCCGCCGACGGCGGCCTGTGCATCACGGTGCCCGGCAGCTCCGCGCCGTATTCAATATCGTCGTAGCGACCCTTACGCCGCTGCCCGTTCGCCGAACCGCGCGTCGGGCGCATCGGGACCATCGGGAGCATGGGTGTCTGGCCGGCCCCCGGGGGTAGTGCGGAGACCGCCGACGCCAGCTGCACCGGCGCAGAAGACCCCAGCATTCCCACCGTGGCCGGCGGCATGGTCAGGTTGCCGAGCGAGATACCGACGCCCAGCGTCGCCTGGGGCGCCACCGACGATAGGATCGCGCTGGCCAGGCTCGCGTCGGCCGCCGACAAGTCCGCAGCGGCTTCGGACAGGCCGCCGAAAATATCGGTGGCCACGCCGCCCGTAAGGCTCTGGGCCGCATTCAGCTGGGCGAGGTAGCTGAGCAGGTTGACCGGGAATCCACCCGCGATGAACTGCCATCCCCAAACGCTGAAGTATCTGAACCAGCCCGAGTCGGGGTCCAGTCCGAAGGCACTGGAAGCGGCGAGATCTTGACTTGTCCCCGCGAGGGCGGCCGCGGTCTGTGTCCCCACATTGGCGGTATTCGTAGCCGGCACCATGGCGGCTTGTCGCGCAGGCCCCGACGGATCGGAAACCGGAGGCGGCGGCTCGAACGCGGGCGGTCTGACGGTGCTCGCCGAGGTCGCGTCGTAGCGGACCAATGCCGCCGAGTTGTTCACCCACATGGCGTGGTACTCGGCCTCGGTCTCGGCGATGGCCGGGTAGTTGATGCCGAAGAAGTTGGTAGCCAACAACATCGCCAGCCGCGCGCGGTTGGCGGCGACCACCGAGGGGTGCACCACCGTCCAGTGCGTCAGTTCGAAAGCCGCCGTCATGACTTCCGCCGAGGTAGCGATCTCCCGGCACTGCACGGCGGTGGTGCGCAACCAGGCGAGGTAGGGCTCGAAGGCCTGGGCCATCGTCAGCGACGACGGGCCATGGTAGGTGGTAGACAGCCACGCCAGCTCCGCGCTGTAGCCGTCGGCAGATTGCTCGAGCTCCGCGCTGAGCTCCTCCCATGCCGCGGCCGCGGCGATCCATGACCAGGCCCCGGGTCCAGAGTGGATCAGCGCCGAAGTGACCTCCGGCGGCAGCATCCCGAAATCCATGAATTTTTACCTTGGGGAAGAACGTGGGCTGGACGAACGCTCTGCGTCGGCCCGTCCGGCGATTGGCGAGTGAACGAGGGCGGGACGTGTCCCGCTGCTGGTCGCCATTGACCTGCACGGTAGCGGGATACGGCAGCCGTGGTCGTGGGGCGCCATCGTCTCATCCCGCCGATGGATTTCGAGGCAACACGTTGCCTTTGACCTCGCGGCCAACGGCGACGTCCTCGTACTTCTGCTGTTTACGTTTGCGCCAGCCGGTGCCCGCCGAGCCCGTCGTCGGCGGCACCATCATGGGCATGATCGGGAGCCCCGCTTCCGCCGCCGGCAGCGGCGAGGCCGCGGACGCGAGCTGGACGCCGGTCTGCGTGCCCGGCAACAGCCCCACCACGGCGGGAGGCGCGGTCAGCTTGCCCAGCGACACCCCAACGCCCATGGCCCCCGTCGGCGCCAGCCCTTCGCCGACGCCGCTGACGGCGTTGGACAGGCTAGCGGTGGCCGCTCCCAGGCCCTCCGACAAGCCGCTGCCGATGTCGCCGCCCACGCTCTGCAGCGCGCTGGCCGACGAGTTCTGCGCCAGGTAGCTGAGCATGTTGATGGGAAACCCGGACGAGATGAACTGGTTGCCCCAGGTGCTGAAGTAGCCGAACCACCCTTGGTTGGGGTCGCCGTCCGCGCCGAAGATGCCGGCCGACGAGAGGTCCGAAACCAGGGAGTTCCCCACGTTGCCGGCGCCCAGGGCCTGGGCCTGGTTCACCGCCAGCTCTTGCCTGGCCGTCCCGCCCGGATCGGTGGCGGACAGCGGCGAATTGAAGTTCGACAGCTGCGTGGTCGCCTGCGACGACGACGCCTGATATCGGCTCATCGCCGCCGAGTTGTTCGCCCACATGGTCTGGTATTCGTTCTCGGTCTCGGCGATGGCCGCCGTGTTGGTGCCGAACCGGTTGGTGGCCAGCAGCTGCGCCAGCCGCGTCCGGTTGGCGGTCACCACCGAGGGATGAACCACCGTGGACCGGACGGCGGTGAAGGCCGACGCGGCGGACTCGGCCGAGGTCGCCATCTGCGAGGATTGCTGGGCGGTCTCGCGCAGCCAGAGCAGGTAGGGCTGGACGGACTGCAACATCGCCATCGCCGACGGCCCGTCCCAGGAATCGATGAGCGACGACAACGTCGAGGCATAGGTGGAGACCGAATTCTCCAGCTCGACGGCAAGGCGCTGCCAGGCGCCGGCAGCCTCGATCAGCGAACCCGCCCCCGGCCCGGTGTGGATGAGCGTCGAGGTGACCTCTGGGGGTGCAAAAAGATCCATCACGTCTCACAATGCCCACGCTGAGAACGCCTCAGCAAATTTGCGTTAACGAGGCCGCGGCGAGCTTTGAAACTCTGCACGTCGAAGCCTTTCACGTGCGGCCGGGACCTCCCAATTCGACCGCCACGTGTTAGGACACCCTATACCCAAAGCTGAGAGCGATTTGACATCTGCTGGCCCGGGACACTTACGCGACACCTGCCGTCTTTCAAACGGTCACCGAGGCGCCGCGGTTCACCGTTATGATCCTGTCCTCCAGGCCCCGGTGCTGCATTTCCCGGGTGAAGTCGGCCAGCGGCGACGCGAAGGCCGCATAGTCGTCAAAGTGCACCGGGATCGCCTTTGGGAGGGCCAGCATGGCGACGAGTTCGGCGCCCTGGCGGCCGTCCATGGTGACGGTCAGACCGAACGGCAGCCGCCCGCCGGCGGGCAATCGGGTGCCGCCGAGGTGCAACATGCCCACGTCGATCGGGTCGAACCTGGCGGGAATCTCCTTGAGCTCCTCGATCAGCAAAGTGTCGCCGGAGATGTAGAGCCGCCGCCGGGGCGACCCATCGTCGGCGGCGAAATCCACCATGGTGCCCATCACGGGCGGGAGCAGCCGCTGACTCCACCCCGGCGCGTGACGCCCCGGCAATGACGTGAGGGTGAGCGTGGTGGCGCCCTTCGTGATCGTGTGCTGCTGCCAGGTGGTCAGGCCCCGCGCCTGCGCGAAGCCGCGCTTGTGCAGCCGTTTGGCGGCGTGCGGGGTGGTGACGACGGGCAGTTCGTGGTCGAGGCCCTTCTGCGCCACCCTGTCCCAGTGATCGCCGTGCATGTGCGACAGCACGATCGCGTCGATCGGGGGAAGTTCGCTGAGTTGTAACGCCGGCTCCTTGAGCCGTTTGGATACCAGCCCATGGCCGAGGTAGGCGCGCTGACCCCGGTGCAAGAAGTTGGGGTCGGTCAACAACGTCAGCCCGCCCGCGGAAATGAGCGTGGTGGCGTTGCCCACGAACGTGACCGTGATGTCCATAGCCGTGGGCTACCCGGTCCCGCGCCTTCCATGCCGCTAGAAGGGTGGTGGATCGTCGTTGCCGGGTGGGCCAGGACCGCCGCTCGAGCCCGAGCCCATGCTCATGCTTTCGGCCCGCCGGCCCATCCGGGCGTCGCGGTTGTGCCGGCGTTCGGCGGCGATGCGACCGGCGCGGTCTTGGGCGCGGGTGCGGCGTCGGGTGGGCATCATCGCGGTGCGGTCACCGCAGTAGTCGGCCGCGACGTCGGCCTCGGCAGCCGGGATCGCCCCGACGCCCTGGCACAAACTCGGGAACAGCAGCGCGCTGCCCGGGGTGGTGACATACGTGCGCCCGGCCGGTGAAGTCAGGATCAGCGTCGCGTCAGGCAGCTGCTTTTCCTGCCAGCCCCAGAAAGTTTTCACCAAATGATGTGTGCGGCAATAGCATTTGAGGTTCGACGCGTGCGTACGCCCGCCATCCGCATAGGGAATCGTATGGTCGACGTCGCAATTGGCCGCTGGCTGGTCGCAGCCGGGCCAGCGGCACGTCAAGTCGCGGCAGCGCACGAAATCGGCCAGCGCCTTCGACGGCACGTAACCCGACTCGGGCGGCGCATCACCCGGGTGAGTCAGCGGCACCAGCGTGGCCGACGCTGCCAGCTCCGCGACCAACTCCGGCGCGATCAAACCCTCGGCGCCCAGCTCGCAGGCCGGCGCCGAGCCGGTCCCGTCCAGACTGCCGCGCTCGGCGACCACGTGGATCACCACCGGCCCCGCCGACCGTTTGCCGGCCTGGCAATCGCGGCGCCCGCAGCGGCATCCCAACCGGTCCGCCTCGCCCGCCAACGCCCCCAACGCATCGGCGCGGCGCTGCTCGCGGGTGCGCGGGTCGTGCTCACACACCGTGGCCGCCATCGCGTCCAGGCGCCGGTCCAGCAGGTGCGCATCCGGGGCGAGCAAGCTGCCCTGGATATGTGCCAGGCCGTCCCCCGTGTCACCGATCCAGATCTCCCGCTCCACGATGCGCTCCCGGCGGCGCCGCACCGCATCCGCGTCGGCCCGCGCGACGACCTTGTCCACCTGCGCGGCCAGCCGGCGGGGAGTCATCGACGGCCAGCGCGCCACGTTGGTCGCCAGCCGGGCGTCCACCACCGCCAGCACCTGCGGATCGGTGATCAGGTCCGTGCGGTACACCGCCGTGGCGAACATCCGAAAGTCGATATCGCCGGCTTTGAACACCTCGCCCACCCGCGGCAGCCGCTCCCGCATGGCGCGGGCGTAGCGCACCTTGCTTCCGGCCATGCCCTGACCGATCCGCAGCTCGGCGGCGACCTCCGCACTGACCGCCGCCTCGGTGTCGACGGCCCAACTTTCGGTCTCCGCGCAGCGTGACAGGCGATACCCGAACAACTCACCGATGGCCGCGAGCTGGGCCGCCGCCGCCCGGTTCTCCGCGCGCGCGGCCACCCCAATCCTTTCCAGCAGCTCCGCCGACACCGGCGTGCGCGACGGATAGTGCCTTTCGAACAATTCGTCGAAGTACTCGATCACCTCGGGTGGTGACCGGTGGCCCGACGGTCCTTCGAACATAGGTTCGACTATGCCACAGGCGACCGACAAACCGTCGGCGCTGCGCTACGCCTACGGCTCGACTCGGCGGCTGGCGAATTCCCGGCGCTCACCGGTCAGTGGATCGGTGAACTCGATGCGCTGCGCCAATAGCCGCAACGGCATGCTGAAGTCGTCGGCCACCACGTCGATGATGTTGGGATACAACGGATCACCCTCGATCGGTATCCCCAGCGAGGCCATGTGCAGGCGCAGCTGATGGGTGCGCCCGGTGCTTGGGGTGAGCCGGTACAACCCATCCGCAGCCACCAGCTCCACGCGGGTCTCGGCATTGGGCGCGCCCGGCTCGCAGACCGCCTGTAGATGGCTGCGGCGCTTGATGATTCGGCTCTTCACCACTCGCGGGAGCTCCAGCTCCGGGTCGACGGCCGCCCGGGCCAGGTATGTCTTACCGACCGATCCGCGGGAGAACAGCGTCTGGTAGGCGCCGCGCACCTCGCGCCTCGCGGTAAACAGCAGCACCCCGGCGGTCAGCCGGTCCAGCCGATGCGCCGGACTCAGCTCGGGCAGGTCCAGTTCGCGCCGCAGCCGCACCAGCGCGGTCTGCGCTACGTGGCGTCCGCGCGGCATGGTGGCCAAGAAGTGCGGCTTGTCGACGACCACGATGTCGGCGTCGCGATGCAGCACCGGGACATCGAACGGGACGGGCACCTCGTCCGGCAGCTCGCGATACAGGTAGACGCTCGCGTCAGCGGGAAGCACTGTGCTGCTATCGATTACCGCGCCGTCGGCGCCGACGACCTCTCCGGCCAGCACCTTGGCGCGGGCCCGCGTGCCGAACCGGGCGGTGAGCTCGGCCAGCACCGGGCCGCCCCGCAGCCGCACCCGCGCCGGGCCGAGTCCGTCCCGCACGGGCAGTGGCGCCGGCCTCGCGGCCATATCAGGGCCTGCTCAACTGAGCGGGACCGGCTCGAGGATCTCGGCGCGCGCCTCGGGCGCGCTGGCGCGCAGCTCGTCGGCGGACACGTCATCGGGCTGGGCCTGGGACAGGATCTCGGCCTCCACCCGGGCGGTGTAATTCGCGACCTCGCGCCCGATCTCCTCCGCGGACCAGCCCAGCACCGGCGCGACGACGTCGGCGACCTCTCGCGCGCAGTCGACGCCGCGGTGCGGGTATTCGATGGAGACACGCATCCGGCGGGCCAGAATATCCTCCAAATGCAAAGCGCCCTCGGCGGTTACGGCATATAGCGCCTCCACCCGCAGATAGCCCGGCGCCTCCTTGATCGGCTCGAGCAGGTCGGGGCTGTGGGCCGCCAGCGCCAGCACCTCACCGATCAGCGAGCCGTAGCGGTCCAGCAGATGACGCACGCGATAGGGGTGCAGACCCTGCAGCTGGGCGACGTGTTCGGCCTGGTTGATCAGCGCGAAGTAGCCGTCGGCGCCCAGCAGGCTGACCTTCTCGGTGATCGACGGCGCGACCCGGGCCGGAATGAATTGGGCCGCAGCATCAATCGCGTCGGCGGCCATCACCCGGTAGGTGGTGTACTTGCCGCCGGCGATGGCCACCAGGCCCGGTGCGGGCACCGCCACGGCGTGCTCCCGGGACAGCTTGGAGGTCTCCTCGCTCTCCCCGGCCAGCAGCGGCCGCAGCCCCGCGTACACGCCGTCGATGTCGGCATGCGTCAGCGGGATGGCCAGTACGGTGTTGACGGTTTGCAGGATGTAGTCGATGTCGGCCTTGGTGGCCGCCGGGTGGGCCAGGTCGAGATTCCAGTCGGTGTCGGTGGTTCCGATGATCCAGTGGCTGCCCCACGGGATGACGAACATCACCGATTTCTCGGTGCGCAGGATGATCGCGACGTCGCTGACGATGCGGTCGCGGGGCACCACCACATGCACGCCTTTGGACGCCCGGACCTGAAAACGACCGCGCTGCTTGGACAATGCTTGGATCTCGTCGGTCCATACCCCGGTCGCGTTGACCACCACGTGGCCGCGGACCTCGGTGAGCGCGCCGTCCTCGGAGTCGCGGACGCGCACACCGGTCACCCGATCGCCTTCGCGCAGCATCGCGACCACCTGGGTGGAGGTGGGGGGGGCCCCCCCCCCCCGGGGCGGGGGGGGGGGGGGGGGGGGGGGGGGGGGGGGGGGGGGGGGGCCCCGCCCCCCCGCCCCCCCCCCCCGCCCCCCGGGGGGGGGGGGGGGGGGGGGCGCCCCCCCCCCCCCCGACGCCGACGGCCTCGGAGTGGCCGGCGCCGGGCATGCAATGTTGGGGGCGGTGGTGGAGCGCCCCGATGGCGGAGTCATTCTGACCGGGCAGCTTTCCCTGGCGGCGCAGCCATGGCTGGCCGATCACGCCGTCGCCGGTGTGGTCCTGTTTCCCGGGGCCGCGTTCGTGGAACTGGCGCTTCGCGCCGGCGACGAGGTCGGCTGCGCAGCCGTCGAAGAGCTCACCCTGTCGGCGCCGTTGCTGCTGCCGACCGGCGGCAACGTCCGCGTGCAGGTCGTCGTGGCGGCCGAGGACGAATCGCAGCGGCGAACAGTCTCGGTGTATTCGGCTGCCGCACCGGATGGTTGGACGCGGCATGCCGAGGCAGTGTTGAGCCCGGGTGCGGTCCAGCCGATCGCCGACCTGTCTACTTGGCCGCCGGCCGGCGCGGTCCCGTTGGACGTCTCCGGTGCCTACCGGCAGCTCGCCGGGCGAGGGTACGAGTACGGGCCGGCATTCCAGGGCCTGCAGGCGATGTGGCAGCGCGGCGGCGAGGTGTTCGCCGAAATCGCCGTCCCGGCCGACGCCGGTGTGACGTTGAGCGGTTACGGGATTCATCCGGTATTGCTCGACGCTTCCCTGCATGCGATGGGCGTGGTCGGCGAACAGGCCCAAACGATGCTGCCATTCGCCTGGCAGGGGATCAGTCTGCACGCGGCCGGCGCGTCCCGGGCGCGGGTCCGCATCGCGCCGGTGGGTGTCGAAGCGGTGTCGATCGAGCTGGCCGACGCGTCGGGCTTGCCGGTGTTGTCGGTGCGCGAGCTGACCGTTCGCCCGGTGTCGACCGGGCAACTGCGGTCGGCCGCTCCGCGTGCCGACAGCGGTTTGTTGCAGGTGGCCTGGTCGCCGGTGACGTTGCCAGCCAAGGACGCCGACGGCGTGGTGGTATGGGAGCCGGGTGCCCGCCCCCCGAGCGTCGAGTCGGTGCACGCCGCAACCCGCGAGGCGCTGACGACGTTGCAAACCCATTTGGGCGCAGCGGAATCCGGGGTGCTGGTGGTGCTGACGCACGGCGCGGCGGGACTGCCCGACGAAGATGTCTCCGACCTCGCGGGCGCGGCGGTCTGGGGATTGGTCCGCTCGGCGCAGGCCGAATACCCGGACCGGGTGGTGCTGATGGATT
>NZ_LZKQ01000194.1 GCF_001668675.1 Mycobacterium asiaticum
CCGGGGCCGCCCCCCCGCGGGGGGGACGCCTACCCCCACCACCCCCGGCCCCCCCGCCCCCCCCCCCAAACCCCCCCCCCCCCCGGGGGGGGGGGGGGGTTGCGCGTCTGCTCAGCCCTGGAAATCCGCCCGTGCGCGGCCGGGTTTGACGTGGAACTTCAGGTCCGCCACCGACATTGTCGCCTCGTAGGTGCGGTCGTAGCCGGTCGCGCTGATCCGCCAGCCGTCCGGGGTGCGCCGGTACTGGTCGCGGTAGAACGCCGCCCCGATCAGCATGAAGTCGAACTCGGCCACGATCACCCGGTCCTGCAGATACCAGATCCCCGAAGCGGTGTCGCCGGTGACGGTGATCTCGGGGTGCGTCACCCGGTGCTCGGTGACCACACCGGGTCCCATCGCCGAACTCAGGTACTCGACAAGGTCCTTACGGTTGTCGAAATGCAGCTCTTTGCCCAGCGACGAGCCGTAGGCGCCGACGATGTCCTCGGTCATCGTCTCGGCGAACTCGTCCCAGTGCTTGGTGTCCATGGCCCGCAGGTAGCGGTACTTGACCTGTTTGATCGCTTCGACGTCGGCTACGGGAAACTCGGGAAGGGTCACCCGCTCATTGCAGCACACCGCCTTTGCCGTCGGCTCGCAGGGCTGGCCGGCGGCGCGCTGGGAGCCGCTCTGTCAATAGCGCCGGTCATACCTTTTTGGTGACGACACGGCATCGACCGGATACCAATAAGGTTGGGGCCGAAGCACATCCGGGGTGTCGCTGGCTATGGTTAACGCGCTGGCTACCGACCCGCTATCGACGAAAGTATCTGCTCTATGTACGACCCGCTGGGGTTGTCGATCGGGACCATGAACTTGGTTGCGGCGGCTAACGGGAACTCTCCGGTTATCCGTCGCGCCGTGCTCACCCTGTATCCGCACTGCGCCCCGAAACTTGGTGCGTTCGGCGAGTTTTCAGTGCTCGCCGAACCAGGCACGCTGATGAGTGGCTTCGTGGAACGGATCGGCGATTCCGTCGCGCTGGTCTCGCCGGACGGATCCGCGCATGATCCCGACCTGCTGACGGTCGAGGCGCTGGACGCGATGGTCGTCGCGGCGGGGGCGGACGCGAGTGCCGCCGAGATCGCGATTGCCGTTCCCGCGCACTGGAAGCCGAGCACGGTACAGGCGTTGCGCAATGCGTTGCGGACGCACGTCGGTTTCGTGCGCAGCGGCATGGCCCCCCGGCTGGTGCCCGACGCCATCGCTGCCCTGACGGCGGTCAACGCCGAAGCCGAGCTTCCCGCCGAGGGTGTGGTGGGCCTGCTCGACTTCGGTGCCTCCGGAACGTGCGTGACCCTGCTGGAGCGCAAGAGCGACTTCGAACCAATCGGCGCCACAATGCGTTACGAGGATTTCTCCGGCAACCAGATCGACCAGGCGCTGCTGCTGCACGCCATCGACGTCCTAGGCCACAAGGACATCGACCAGACGAGCACCGCCATGCTTTCGCAGCTCGGTGCCCTGCGCGAGCAGTGCCGGGAAGCCAAGGAGCGGTTGTCCACCGACGCCGTCACCGAGTTGGTTGCCGAACTGTCCGGGCGCAGCATCGGCATCGAGTTGAGCCGGGAGAAGTTCGAAGATCTGATCTCCGACCGGCTGACCGGTTTCATCTACGCCTTCGACGACATGCTGGCGCGCAACAGCTCCAGCTTCGCCGATCTGGCCGCGGTGGTGACGGTCGGCGGCGGTGCCACTATTCCGCTCGTCAGTCAACGTCTTTCGTTCCACACCCGGGTGCCGGTCCTGACCGCGTCGGAACCGGTCGCCGCGGCCGCGCGCGGCGCCCTGTTGCTGGCCAAGCGCGGGGGACTGCTCGACCTGCGGACCCGGGTATCCATCGGAGCGATGGCGGCGGCGGCTTCGTCCGCCACCGGCGCCTCCGCCGGCACCAGCCTGCTCGACCTGCCGCCCGGCGACCTGCTGGTGATCGATCAGGACGCGTTGACCGAGCGCGAGCTGGCCTGGTCGCAGACCGAGTTCCCGGAGGTGATGACCCGCTTCGACGGCGACTCGTACAACGAGGACGGCCCGTGCTTCTCGATGCGGCTGAACATCATCGACCCGCCCAAAGAGCCGCCCTGGCGCCGCATTCGGTTGTCGCAGGTGCTGATCGGGCTGTGCGCCGCGGTGGCCCTTACGGCGATCGGCGGGGTGGCGATCTCGCTCACGGCCGTCGAGCAGCGGCACGTCCCGCATCAGCCCGCGATCGTGCCCAGCGTCGCGCCCCAGCCCAGCGCAAAGCTGCCCAGCCTGCTGCCGACCAGTCCGCCGGCGCTCCCCCCGTTGCCGCCGCCCAGCGAGGTGCCACCGCCCAGTGCAGCGGTGCCCACCACCGAGCCGCCGCCAGGGCCACCGCCACCAGGACCGTTGCCGCCGCCACCAGCCTGAGGCGCGGGCCCACCGCCGTGGCCAC
>NZ_LZKQ01000195.1 GCF_001668675.1 Mycobacterium asiaticum
CGGGCGCAGCGGGTCGCGACCATTTGGGTGGGAGCGATCGCAAGCGCGGCGAAGCCGGGCGCAGCGGGTCGCGACCATTTGGGTGGGAGCGATCGCAAGCGCGGCGAAGCCGGGCGCAGCGGGTCGCGACCAGGAGAGTAGGAGTAGAAAAGACTGGTGGCTGAACTCAAACTCGGATACAAAGCGTCCGCTGAGCAATTCGCACCCCGTGAGCTCGTCGAACTGGCCGTCCTTGCCGAAGCGCACGGCATGGACAGCGCCACCGTCAGCGACCATTTCCAGCCGTGGCGGCACAAGGGCGGGCACGCGCCGTTCTCCCTGGCCTGGATGACCGCCGTCGGCGAACGCACCGAGCGGCTGCAGCTGGGCACCTCGGTGCTGACCCCCACGTTCCGGTACAACCCCGCCGTGATCGCCCAGGCCTTCGCGACCATGTCCTGCCTCTACCCGAACCGCATTTTCCTCGGTGTGGGCACCGGCGAGGCGTTGAACGAGATCGCCACCGGATACGAGGGGGACTGGCCGGAATTCAAGGAGCGCTTCGCCCGGCTGCGTGAGTCGGTCCGGCTGATGCGCGAGTTGTGGCGCGGCGACCGCGTCGACTTCGACGGCGAGTACTACCGGACCAAGGGCGCCTCGATCTACGACGTGCCCGAGGGCGGCGTTCCGGTGTACATCGCCGCCGGTGGCCCCGCGGTAGCCAAATACGCGGGCCGCGCCGGCGATGGTTTCATCTGCACCTCCGGCAAGGGCGAAGAGCTCTACGCCGAAAAGCTGATCCCGGCGGTCAAGGAGGGCGCGGCGATCAACGACCGCAACATCGACGAGATCGACAAGATGATCGAGATCAAGATCTCCTACGACACCGACCCGGACCTGGCTCTGGAGAACACCCGATTCTGGGCGCCGCTGTCGCTCTCGGCCGAGCAGAAGCACAGCATCGACGACCCGATCGAGATGGAGAAGGCCGCCGACGCGCTGCCGATCGAGCAGATCGCGAAACGCTGGATCGTGGCATCCGATCCCGACGAAGCCGTCGAGAAGGTCGGCCAGTACGTGCAGTGGGGCCTGAACCACCTGGTGTTCCACGCGCCCGGGCACGACCAGCGCCGCTTCCTGGAGCTGTTCGAAAAGGACCTCGCGCCGAGGTTGCGCAAACTTGGCTGACGGCCAGGCCGTCCCGGCCAGCATCTACATCGCCGCGCCCGAACCCCAGACCGGCAAGTCGACCATTGCGCTCGGGCTGCTGCACCGGCTGGCCGCTACGGTCGCCAAAGTCGGTGTGTTCCGGCCGATTACCCGGCCCGGACCCGATCCGGACTACATTCTCGAGATGCTGCTGGAGCACGCCACCGCGGCTCTGCCCTACGAACGGTGCGCGGGCGTCACCTACCAGCAGCTGCACGACGACCGGGACAGCGCGATCGCCACGATCGTCGACCGGTATCACGCGATGGCCGCGGAGTGCGACGCCGTGGTGATCGTCGGCAGTGACTACTCCGACGTGGGCACTCCGGCCGAATTGTCGGTCAATGCTCGGATCGCGGTGAATCTGGGCGCGCCGGTGCTGTTGGCCGTGCGGGCCAAGGGCCGCACCCCCGACGAGATCGCCGCCGTCGTCGACGTGTGTCTGGCCGAGCTGTCCGCCCAACGCGCGCACCCCGCCGCCGTAGTGGCCAACCGGTGTGACCCGGCCGAGCTGGCGTCGGTTGCCGAAGCGCTGCAAGAATTTACGCCACGCGGTTACGTGTTGCCCGAGGAACCGCTGCTGGCCGCGCCGACCGTGGCCGAGTTGACCAAAGCGGTGAACGGGACGCCGGTGCGTGGCGACGCTCCGCTGGCCGAGCGCGAGGTGATGGGCGTGCTGGTCGCCGGGATGACCGCCGACCACGTGCTGGAACGGCTGCGCGACGGGATGGCGGTGATCACGCCCGGTGACCGCTCGGACGTGGTGCTCGCGGTGGCCAGCGCCCATGCGGCGCAGGGCTTTCCATCGTTGTCGTGCATCGTCCTCAACGGCGGCTTCGAGCTGCATCCGTCCATCGCGGCCCTGGTCGAGGGGTTGCGGCTGCGCCTGCCGATCATCGCCACCGACCTGGGAACCTACGACACGGCCAGCGCGGCGGCATCGGCCCGTGGCCGGCTGACCGCCTCCTCACAGCGCAAGATCGACACCGCGCTGGAGCTGATGGGCCGCCACGTCGACATCACCGACCTGCTCGAACAACTCACCATTCCGATTCCAACGGTCACCACACCGCAGATGTTCACCCACCAGCTGCAGGAACGGGCCAGGGCGGACCGCCAGCGCATCGTGCTTCCCGAGGGTGAGGACGATCGCATCCTCAAATCCGCCGGCCGGTTGGTACAACGCTCCGTTGCCGACCTGACGATCCTGGGCGACGAAGCCCAAGTGCGTTTGCGCGCAGCGGAACTCGGCGTCAGCCTGGACGATGCCACGGTGATCGATCCGCGCACCAGCGACCTGCATGAGCAGTTCGCCGAACAGTACGCCGAGCTGCGCAAGGCCAAGGGCGTCACGCTGGAGCATGCCCGCGAAATCATTTACGACGCAACGTACTTCGGCACCATGCTGGTGTACAACGGACTCGTCGACGGCATGGTGTCGGGCGCCGTGCACACCACCGCGCACACCGTCCGGCCGGCGCTGGAGATCATCCGTACGGTTCCGGACGTCTCGACGGTGTCCAGCATCTTCCTGATGTGTCTACCGGACCGGGTGCTGGCCTACGGCGACTGCGCGATCGTGCCGAACCCGTCGCCCGAGCAGCTCGCCGACATCGCGATCTCGTCGGCGCGCACGGCCGCGCAGTTTGGTATCGAGCCGCGAGTGGCCATGCTGTCCTACTCCACCGGCACCTCGGGTTCGGGCGAGGATGTCGAGAAAGTCAGGGAAGCAACCGAACTCGTGCGGTCCCGGCAGCCGGACCTGCTGGTGGAAGGTCCGATTCAATACGACGCGGCCGTCGACCCGTCGGTCGCTGCGACCAAGATGAAGGATTCCCCGGTGGCCGGGCGCGCCACCGTGTTGATCTTCCCGGACCTCAATACCGGCAACAACACCTACAAGGCCGTGCAGCGTTCGGCCGGAGCGATAGCGGTGGGCCCGGTGCTGCAGGGTCTGCGCAAGCCGGTCAACGACCTGTCCCGCGGTGCGCTGATCGAAGACATCGTCAATACCGTTGCGATCACGGCGATTCAGGCGCAGGACGTCCATGGCTGACCGGCTGGTGCTGGTGATCAACTCCGGCTCGTCGTCGCTGAAATTCCAGCTCGTCGACCCCGACTCGGGGGCGTCGCGGTTCAGCGGCAGCGTCGAGCAGATCGGGGAGCCCTCGTCGGAGGTTGCCGACCACGAAGCCGCACTGCGTCGCGCGTTCGACTTGCTCGATGAGGACGGGATCGATCTGTTGCACTGCGGGCTGGTGGCGGTCGGACACCGGGTTGTGCACGGCGGCAAGCGGTTCCACCGGCCGACGCGACTCGACGACGAGGTGATCGCCGAACTCAAACAGCTGTCGCCGCTGGCGCCGCTGCACAACCCGCCCGCCCTGCAGGGCATCGAGGTGGCCCGCAAGCTGCTACCTGAGGTTCCGCACATCGCGGTGTTCGATACGGCGTTCTTCCATCACCTGCCCCCGGCGGCCGCTACCTATGCCATCGAACGGGAGCTGGCCGAGAAGTGGGACATTCGCCGCTACGGCTTCCACGGCACTTCGCACGAGTACGTCAGCCAGCAGGCCGCCGAGTTCCTCGGCAAGCCGCTGCAGAGCGTGAACCAGATTGTGCTGCACCTGGGCAACGGGGCGTCGGCATCCGCGATCGTCGGTGGCCGGCCGGTCGAAACATCGATGGGTTTGACGCCGTTGGAGGGCCTGGTGATGGGCACCCGCAGCGGCGACATCGACCCCGGCGTTTACAGCTACCTGTGGCGCACCGCGAAGATGGACGTCGGCGAGATCGAATCGATGCTCAACAAGCAGTCCGGGGTGCAGGGCCTGGCCGGTGAGCGGGACTTCCGGAGGCTGCGGTCGATGATCGAATCCGGCGACGCCGCAGCCAAACTCGCCTACGACGTGTTCATCCACCGGCTACGCAAATACATCGGCGCCTACCTGGCCGTGTTGGGCCACACCGACGTGGTGAGCTTCACCGCCGGGATCGGCCAGCACGCCCCGACGGTGCGTCGGGATGCGCTGGCGGGTCTGGTCGAACTGGGCATCGAGTTGGACGAGAATCGCAACGGCACGGGCTCCGGGACGCGGCGCATCTCCACTGACGATTCGCGGATTGCGGTCCTGGTGGTCCCGACCGACGAGGAACTGGCCATCGCCCGCGACTGCGTCAGCGTCCTATAGGAACCCCGGTTGTCAGCCCCCCACCGCGGGGACTGCGTCGCCGCTGAACCTATGCTTTTGCTGAGGGAAGTGGCTATTCGCGACGCCGTTAAATCACCGCTGCTAATGTCCGCTCTTGTTATGAACGAGTCGCTTTTGAGATTGTTTGCCGGTCGTTCCGTTCGCCCGATGCCCGACCCCGAATCGGCTGTATTGTTCGACGTTTCAAAGGAGTCGAAATGAAGTTCAAGCTCGGTCGCCACGGCGCTGCGATATTGGGTTGTGCAGCGGCGTTTGTGTTTTCTCCGGCGGTCGCCGTCGCAGATCCGCCGGACCCGCACCAGCCGGACATGACCAAGGGCTGGTGCCCGGGCGGCCGTTGGGGATGGGGCCAATTGGCCGTGTGCGACGGCGAGAAATACCCCGACGGGTCGTTTTGGCACCAGTGGATGAAGACCTGGATGGTCGGCCCGCAGTTTTATTACGACTGCGTCGGCGGCGACGAGCCGATGCCCGGGCCGCCGCCACCCGGCGGCTGCAACGGGGCCATTCCGCCGGACGCACCGCCCGCACCCTGACCTAAAAGGTGCTGGTGGGCCGCACCTGGTTGGCCATGTCGACCAGCGTGTAGCGGTGCCGCTGGGTCGGCGCGACCCGGGCCAGCTTGCGCAGCGACGCCTCGACACCGAGCCGTAGCCCGTGGTCGGTGAACGGGAAACCCAGAATGTGGTTGGTGCTGGCTTTATTTTGGTTGTCCTGCAGCCAGTCCATCGCCCCGCCGAGCACCAGGGCGCGGATCTGCAACACCCGAGGCTCGGTGGGCGGCAGCGCCTCCACCCGCCGGGCGGCGTCGCGGATCTGCTCCTCGGTGATCTCGCTCTGCGAGCGGCCCGACAGCAGGGTCACCGCGCTGGTCAGCCGGGCGGTGGTGAAATGCCTTGAGGTGGGCGGTACTTCGTCCAGGGTCTGCACCGCCCCCTCGCGATCGCCTTGTGCGGAACGGGCTCTGGCCAACCCGAAAGCCGCCGAGATCACGCCGTCGTTGGTGTTCCAGACCGTCTGGTAGAAGTTCTGCTCGTCGGTCCTACCCGCCAGCTCGGCGGTGGCGGCCAGCGCCAGTTTCGGCGCCAATTCGCCGGGGAAGGTGTCCAGCACTTCGGTGAAATGCTTGATGGCAGAGTCGTAGTCGCCGGTCAGCAACTCGGCCACGGCCTTGTACCAGATCAACCGCCACTGCCAGCCAACGCGCTCGGCGAGGTCGTCGAGCTTGCGGGTCGCCTTGCTGACGTCGCCCAGATCCAGCAGGGCGCGCACCTCCATCAGCGGCAGCTCAACGGACTCCGACAGGTCCAGGCCTTCGGCGTCCAACGACCCGTGCCGCGCCGCCCGCAACGAATCCAGCGTCTGCACCGGCTGGGAGAGCACCGTCGCCTGCAGCACCGGTGCGGCCACGTCGGCCGGATCCACCAGCGGCACCGACAGGGCGGTCACGATCTCCTTGGCGGTCAGCTTCTCCGAGTGCACCTGGCCGTCCAGGTACACGTCGGTGTGGGCGACCAGCAGGTCCACCCCGAACGTTGAACGGCTGGGACTGAAGACGGTGGACAGGCCGGGTCGGGAGACGCCGGTGTCCTGGGCGACCACCTCACGCAGCACGCCCATCAACTGCGCGGACATCTCCTCGGCGCTGCTGAAACGCCGGCGCGGATCGGGGTCGATGGCGCGGCGCAGCAACCGGCCGAACGAGTCGTACTTGGCGAGCACCGGGTCGCCGTCGGGTAGCCCGTCGACGTAGCGGCCGTTACGAGTCCGCAGATCCAGCGTCAGCGCCGCCAGCGTGCGTCCCACGGTGTAGATGTCGGTGGCAACCGTCGGGCCGGTGCGCACGATCTCCGGCGCCTGGTAGCCGGGCGTGCCGTAGAGGTAGCCGAACGAGTTGATCCGCGACACCGCGCCCAGGTCGATGAGCTTCAGCTGCTCCTCGGTGAGCATGATGTTCTCCGGCTTCAGGTCGTTGTAGACCAGGCCGATGGAATGCAGATAGCTCAGCGCGGGCAGGATTTCCAGGATGTAGGCGATCGCTTCGGCGACCCGCAGCTTCTCACCCTTGCCGCGCTTTAGCGACTGCCCGCCGATGTACTCCATGACGATGTACCCGACCGGGTCACCGTGCTTGTCGTTGTGTTCGACGAAGTTGAAGATCTGCACGATAGAGGGGTGCACGACCTCGGCCAGGAACTGCCGTTCGGCCATGGCGATGGCCTGCGCCTCCGCGTCTCCGGAGTGCACCAGGCCTTTGAGCACGACCGGGCGGTCGTTGACGTTGTGATCCACGGCGAGATACACCCAGCCCAGGCCGCCGTGCGCGATGCAGCCCTTGACCTCGTACTGGCCGGCGATCACGTCACCCGGACTGAGCTGCGGCACAAAGGAATACGGGCTGCCACAATACGGGCACCAGCCCTCTTTGGACCCTTTGCCCTCCGAACCGGACCGCCCGACCGGCCGGCCGCAGTTCCAGCAGAACCGTTTCGATTCCGGCACAACCGGATTGGTCATCAGGGCCTTGAGCGGGTCGATGTCGGGGACCCGCGGAATCTCTACCAGGCCACCGCCCAGGCGCCGGACGGCAGGCAGCGCTCTCGTCGCCCCGGGCATCCGATCCTGCGGCTGGGTTTCGAGGTTGCCCAGCGAGATCGAGAAGTCGTCGTCGTCGTCATCGTCGTCGAAATCCGGCCGGAACAGCGCCTGCGTGGCCTGCGGCCGGCTGCCCGTCGTTGCGGTCGCGCCGGTCTGCGCGTCCGCCGCCTGGCCGCCGGCCGAGTCGTCCTGTTCGGTCGGGGTCCGTTCGTCCTGCTGATCCGCTTTGGAGGGTTTGGCCATCAGTCCAGGTACCTCGGCTGCGGCGGTAGCGGCGCGGGCCCGAGCACCGTCAACCACTTGCGGTACAACGTGTTCCATGTCCCGTCGGTGCGGATGCGTTCCAAGGTGCCGTTGACGAACCGGACCAGCCCGGTGTTGTCCAGGTTGATCCCGATGCCGTACGGCTGGGTGGCCATGTTCGGCCCGACGATGTGCAGGTACGGATCCTCCTCCACCAGCCCGGCCAGGATCGAGTCGTCGGTGCTCACCGCATCGATCTGGCGCTGCTGCATCGCCACCAGGCAGTCCGCCCAGTTCACCACCGAGACAATGATCGCCGGAGGTGCGATCTCGCGGATCCGTTGCAGCGAGGTGGTGCCGCGCGCCACGCACACGCGCTTGCCGGACAGGTCGGCCACCTTGGCGATGCTCGAGTCGCGCGGGGCCAGGATGCGCTGATTGGCGTCGAGGTAAACGGTGGAAAAGTTCACCAGCTTGCGGCGCTCGCAGGTGATGGTCATGGTCTTGACCACGACGTCCACCTGCGATCGCTGCAGTGCCGTGATGCGTTCGTCGGCCGACAGGATGCGGTATTCGACGTGGTTGGGACCGCCGAAGATGTCCCGGGCCACCTCACCGGCGATGTCGACGTCGAAGCCGGTGATCTCACCGGTGATGGGGTCGCGGAAGCTGAACAGGTTGCTGCCGATGTCGAGGCCGACGATCAGCCGGCCCCGGCTGCGGATGTTGGCGACCGCGGCGTCGGCGTCGGCCTTGTTCGGGAACGGGCGCAGGCTCGCGGTGGGGTTGCAGTCCTGTCCGGTCGTGTTCGCCGGCAGCGGCGCCTCGACCGGCAGCACCTCCATGCCGACCGGGGTCGGCTGCGGCAGCGTCGGCGTCACCTCGGCCTTGAGCGGTTCGGAGTGGCCGCATCCGGCCAGCAGGGCCGCGACGCCGAGCAACCCGGCGGCCCGCCGGAGTAGGGACGCCCGCTTCATCACCGATACTCTTTCAGCCGGGGCCACAGGCCCAGGGCGACCGCAATCGCGGCTCCGAGGCTGAGCACCACGGCGCCGACCTGCGCCCCGGCCAGTCCACGCTTGGCGTTCAGCACGTCGTTACGCAGATGATTGCGGCTTTGCTCGATGGTCTTGGTCAGCGCTTCGTCGAGCTTGTCGAACGCCGGGGTGGAGTCGTCCTCGCCTTTGCCGAGCGCTACCTGGGTGGCCGCGCGGTAGTTGCCCACCGAGATGAAGGCATTGATCCGGTCATTGGCCTGCTGCCAGCGGATCAGCAGCTGCCCGGCGCCCTGCAGGTCGGGCTTGTCGACCGCGTCGTCGCGGGCCATGTAGGCGTCCAGCTGGCGGTGCATGGCGTCGATGCGCTGGTAGAAGGCCTGCTTGCGCACTTCTTCGTCGCCGCGCCGAATCAACGACAGCGTCTCGTCGGCGCGCGCCTGCTGGGCGGTGATGGCCAGGTTGGTGACGGTCTTCAACGACTCGGCCGCGGTGTCCTTCGCACTACGGCTGGCTGTCGTCGAGATCGTCAGCGCTGTCCCCACCCACACCACCATGATGAGGATACCGAGACCGCCCACCACCAGGCCTGGGTTGATGCGACGCCGGGTGCGCCGGGCAAGCCAGCGATGGGAGAAGGCGCCGAACACCACGGTGGTGGCCACGACGAGGATCACCGGGGCCGGGATCTGGGTGGATGCGGTGGTCTCGCTGTCCACCCGCGCCGACGTCGCCTGGTACAGCCGCTGCGCGTTGGGCAGGATCGTGTTCTGCATCAGGCCCGAGGCCTCCGACAGATACGACGAACCCACCGGGTTGCCCGCCCGGTTGTTGGTGCGGGCTATCTCCACCAGCCCGGTGTACACGGCCAGTTCAGCGTTGATCTGGCCCAGCAGCTGCACCAGCGATTCGTCGGTCAACCCGCTGGAGGCCCGGGTCACCGCCACCGAGGCGTCGGTGATGGCCTGCTCGTAGCGGAGCCGGACCGCCCGCGGTTCGGCCTGGGCGATGAACGCGGTGGCCGCGGCGGCGTCGGCCACCGACAGCGCCGTGTAGAGCTGTCCGGCCGCGAACGACAACGGCTCGGTGTGCTCGAGCACCGTGGTCAGCACCTGTTGTCGGTGGTTGATGGTGGTCGAGGTGGCGAAGGCGCTGGAGACGCCCAACGCGGCCAGCACGATTCCGATGGTCAGGATCCGGCCGGGCGTCGTAGAGATGAACCACCAGCGCGGATGAGCCGGTTCGGCGGGCGAGCGCGATCCCAGTGGCTCGGTCGACGGGTGCGCCAGCTCAACCGTCACGTTTGCTCAGCCCTCATCTTTCGGCCATTTTACGAACCCGTATAAGCAAATTCTAAGAGCAAGTGCCGACGGATGGGGGGAGGCGGAGCCAATTGCCCGCGGGTTCAGCACGCCGACTCTTCGAAGCTGCATATCCTGAATCCGTGCGGGGCGACGGCGACGGATGGGTGATCTCCAAGCGCGGCGCCCATTACTGGGGCAGATTCGGCGCGGCCGGGCTGTTGTTGCGGGCCCCCCGACCGGACGGCACCCCGGCGGTCCTGCTGCAGCACCGGGCGGTGTGGAGCCACCAGGGCGGAACCTGGGGGTTGCCCGGCGGTGCGCGGGACAGCCATGAGACTCCCGAGCAGACCGCGGTGCGCGAAGCCCACGAAGAGGCGGGGCTGGACGCGCAGCGGGTCACCGTGCGGGCGACGCTGGTCACCGCCGAGGTCGCGGGAATGGGCGGCACCCGCTGGAGTTACACGACGGTCGTCGCCGACGCCGATGAGATGCTGGACACCGTGCCCAACGGGGAAAGCGCGGAACTGCGCTGGGTCGGTGAGGACGAGGTCGCCGGGCTGCCGCTGCATCCCGGATTCGCCGCCAGCTGGGAGCGCCTGCGCACCACGGCGGTCACCGTGGCCGAGCACGACGACGTGCCCCGCACCGTCGAGCACGGTACGAAGTTCTACTGGTGCGTGCCGGGCGCCGTCGATCAGGACGCCTCGGAGCTCAGCCAGCACATCAGCGCGCTGCTGCAAGCGCCGAACTGAGTTCGGCCGCCGCGGCCCGGGGATCCCGGGCCGCCGTGATCGCGCGCACCACGACCACGCGCCGGGCCCCGGCTTCGAGCACCTCCGGCAGCCGCGAGGCGTCGATGCCGCCGATCGCGAACCAGGGCTTGTCGGTGCCCAGCGCCGCGGCGGCACGCACCAGGTCGAGGCCGGGCGCCGGCCGCCCCGGCTTGGTGGGGGTGGGCCAGCACGGCCCGACGCAGAAGTAGTCGGCTTCGGCGGCGGCCGCCCGCGCCGCCTGGTCCGGGTCGTGACTGGACAGGCCCAGCACGGTGTCCGGGCCGACGATGTCTCGCGCGACGGACAGCGGCAGATCGTTTTGGCCCAGGTGCAGCACGTCGGCGCCGGCTGCCCGGGCGATGTCGGCGCGGTCATTGACCGCGAACAGGGCGCCGTGCCTGCGGGCGGCGTCGGCCAGGATCTCGCAGGCCGCCAACTCATCGAGCGCCTCCAGCGGGCCGAACCGCTGCTCACCGGCCGAGCCCTTGTCGCGCAACTGGATGATGTCGACCCCACCGGCCAGCGCGGCGTCGGCGAACTCGGCCAAATCACCGCGCTCCCGGCGGGCATCGGTGCACAGATACAAGCGTGCTGCGGCTAGACGGGCGAGGGGAGGCTGCACACCGCGACGTTAGCGCGCTAGCGTGGACCCGGAGGAACACACGTAGAACACACGGGAGTCCCGGGACCAGCGGGGCTGAGAGTGGGCACACCCTCTTGCCGAGGACCTGCCCTGACCGTCACACCTGATCCGGATCATGCCGGCGAAGGGAGCGAACGATGACCAACTCGGTGGCCGTCATCGGCGGCGGCGTCATCGGGCTGGCCGTGGCCCGGCGGGCCGCGCAGGCCGGCCTGTCGGTGACCCTGCACCGTCGCGACGAACAGGGCGCATCCTGGGTCGCCGGCGGCATGCTGGCCCCGCACAGCGAGGGCTGGCCCGGCGAAGAGCAGCTGTTGCGGCTGGGCCTGGAATCGCTGCGACTCTGGCGCGAAGGCGGTTTCCTCGACGGCCTGCACCCGCAGGTGGTGACCGCGCACGAATCCCTGGTGGTGGGGGTCGACCGGGCCGACGTCGCCGACCTGCACACCGTGGCGGACTGGTTGTCCGGGCAGGGTCATCCGGTGGCGTGGGAAAGTGCCGCCCGTGACGTGGAACCGCTGCTGGCGCAAGGCATTCGGCAGGGATTCCGGGCGCCCACGGAGCTCGCAGTGGACAATCGCGGCGTCCTGGCCGGGTTGAGCCGCGAGTGCGAGCGACTCGGCGTGCGGTTCGCCCCGCCGGTGCGCGACATCGCCGCGGCCCAAGGCGACACGGTGGTGATCGCCAACGGGATCGATGCGCCGGGTCTGTGGCCCGGATTGCCGGTGCGGGCGGTCAAGGGCGAGGTGCTGCGGTTGCGCTGGCGAAAGGGCTGTATGCCGTTGCCACAACGGGTGGTTCGGGCGCGGGTGCACGGGCGCCAGGTGTACCTGGTGCCGCGCGCCGACGGCGTGGTGGTCGGCGCCACCCAGTACGAGCACGGCCGCGACACCGCGCCGGTGGTGTCGGGGATACGTGACCTGCTCGACGACGCGTGCGCGGTGTTGCCGGCGCTCGGTGAGTACGAACTGGCCGAGTGCGCCGCCGGGCTGCGCCCGATGACTCCGGACAACCTGCCGATCGTGCAGCGACTGGACGAGCGGACGCTGGTGGCCACCGGCCACGGCCGATCTGGATTCCTGCTGGCGCCGTGGACCGCCGAGCAGATTGTGTCCGAACTGATTCCGGTGGGAGTGCCGTCGTGATCGTGGTGGTGAACGAGCAGCGGGTCGAGGTGGACGACCAGACGACCGTCGCGACGCTGCTGCAGTCGATGGGTTTTCCGAATCGCGGCGTCGCGGTGGCGCTGGATGCCACGGTGTTACCGCGATCCGCTTGGGCCACAACGCTTTCCGATGGAGCGCAACTCGAGGTGGTGACGGCGGTGCAGGGTGGCTGATTCGAAACTCACTATCGCCGACCGCAGCTTCGCCTCCCGGCTCATCATGGGTACCGGGGGAGCGACCAACCTGGCGGTGCTGGAGGAGGCGCTGGTCGCCTCGGGTACCGAGCTGACCACCGTGGCGATCCGTCGTGTCGACGCCGAGGGCGGCACCGGGTTGCTCGACCTGCTGAACCGGCTCGGCATCACGCCGCTGCCCAACACCGCCGGCTGCCGCAGCGCCGCCGAGGCGGTGTTGACGGCGCAACTGGCCCGGGAGGCGTTGAGCACCAATTGGGTCAAGCTCGAAGTGATCGCCGACGAACGCACCCTGCTGCCCGACGCCGTCGAATTGGTCAAAGCGGCCGAACAACTGGTGGACGACGGGTTCGTGGTGCTGCCCTACACCAACGACGACCCGGCACTGGCGCGACGGTTGGAGGACGCCGGTTGCGCCGCGGTGATGCCGCTCGGCGCGCCGATCGGCACGGGACTGGGAATCACCAACCCGCACAACATCGAGATGATCGTGGCGCGCGCCGAGGTTCCGGTGGTGCTCGATGCCGGTATCGGCACGGCCAGCGATGCCGCGCTGGCCATGGAATTAGGTTGTGACGCCGTGCTTTTGGCCACCGCCGTCACCCGCGCGGCCGACCCGCCCGCGATGGCCGCCGCGATGGCGGCCGCGGTCACCGCCGGATACCTGGCCCGGCGGGCCGGGCGCATCCCCAAGCGGTTCTGGGCGCAGGCGTCCAGTCCCTCCCGGTGATGGAACGCTATGTCGCGCTGGGAAGTTCGATGGCCGCGGGTCCCGGCATCCGGCCGCGGGCGGCGGGCGCGCCGTGGCGGGCGGGCAGATCGGCCCGTAATTACCCGCATCTGGTCGCCGAGCGTGCCGGTCTGGACCTGACCGACGTCACCTATTCCGGTGCCACCACCGCCCACGTGCTCACCGATCGCCAGCACGGCACGGCACCCCAGATCACCGCGCTGGACGGGTCGGAGACGCTGGTCACCGTCACCATCGGCGGCAACGACGTGGGCTACGTCCCGTTGCTGACGGCTGCGTCATTGCCGGCGCTGGCGCGGCGCCTATTGGGCGGGCTCACCGGTGAATTGCTCGACGACGACGCGCGTGACCGTGCCCTGACCGAGGTTTTCGGCTCGCTCTGCGAGGTGGGTCGCTCGGTCCGGCAGCGCGCACCGCAGGCCCGGGTGCTGTTCGTCGACTACCTGACCATCCTGCCGCCCGCGGACCAGGCCGCGCCGCCGCTGGACCCCGAGCACGCCGGGCTGGGGCGGCGAGTGGCCGCGACGCTGGAGCGACTAACGGCAGAAGCCGCCGCGGCGACCGACTGTGAGGTCGTGCGCGCCGCGGCGGCCAGCCGCGATCATCACGCGTGGTCGGAGCGGCCGTGGACCACCAAACCTGGTGTGCCGCTTCCGTTCCGGCCGGCTCCGCTGCACCCCAACGGTGCGGGCATGCGCGCGGTCGCCGACTTGATCCTGGCGGAGTTGTAGGACTCAGCCGTTGGTGCGCCACCACTGGTAGAGCGCGCCGGTGTTGCCGTCGGCTGCGCGAACGAAGGCCAGCACGTTCTTGGCGTCAGTGGTCCAGATGACTTCGGCTTTACCGCTGTCGGTGCCGCACGCGACCTGCCCGGCCGACTCGGTCGAGCTGCCCTGGTGCCATGTGGTCGGCGATTTGGCGTCCCCGCAGTTGGTCAGCTCGTCGCTGCCGATCAGCTTGGTGAATGCGCTGGCCAGGTCGGCGCTGTTGGGAAATTGGAAGTACTTTGCCGATGCGGGGCCGGTGCTGTCCGAGTTCTGCCCGCACTGCAGCACGGCCTGGACGGTGGGAAATGCCGACTGCACCTCCGAAACCGGTTGCGAGGAGCAGTTGCTGGAGCTGTAGCCCTTCGAGAGTGATGAGGTTAGCGCGTCGCTCGGGTCCGCGGACGCGGTGGCGGCGCCGACGCAGGCGAAACTACTGAGGAGCGCGGCGGTGGTAATACCACGCAGCGCGTGCGAGAGGTGACTCATTGGTAGCTCCTTGTGATTGGACGGCGCGGATCGGCAGCAAGACATACTTTGCTCATAGAATCGTAGGGCCATCTTTGTACCACGCAATATTTTTCGCAAAGAATTCTTCAGTGGTGTTTTTCGCGACCCCTATTGGCCGGACCGATTGTTCAACCGTTGGTTTTCCACCACTGATAAAGCGCCGGCACGTCGGTGTTGGATGCCCGGATGTAGCTCAGCACATTTTTGGCATCGGTGGTCCAGATGATCTCGGCGGCATCCTGGTAGGTGCCGCAGGCAACCTGCCCGGCGGTGCCGCCGTTGCCCTGGTGCCAAGTGGTCGGTGACTGGCCGCTGTCGCCGCACGCGGTAAGGGCTTCGTCCTTGATGCTGACAGTGAATCCGGCGTTGAGGTCGTTGGAGTTGTTGTACAGCAAATAGGTCGCCTTCATGGGGCCGGCTGGGTCGGCGTTCTGCCCGCAGTTGATAGCGGCCGCCACGCCCGCGGGTGGATCCTTGACGGTGCAATTACTCAACGAGTAGCCCTTGGACAATGCCGCGGCCAGGGTGTCGTTGGGATCGGCGTTCGCGGTGGCCGTACCGGTGTAGGCCAAGCCACCCATAAGCGCTGCGGCCGCCGCGGCGCGCAGCACAGTTTTGCGGTGAGACATCTCCGCAGTGTATTTCGCTGGCGCACCGGAGAACAGGTGCCGGTCGCGGCTTTGCATCGCGGATATCCGCTGGCCCGGGTACCAGGAGTCAAATCCATTGCAGAGCAACAGTTTCTCAGTGACACAACTGGCCGTCCACCCATGCCGGCGGGCCCCGGAGCGAAACGGGAAAAGCCGCCCAGCACCAATTTCAGATTGTTAGTGCTGTTGGGTCGGGTCTCCGGTATGGTAAGCCTCGTTTCACGCCAGCTAACTTCTTCGAGCAGGAGAATCCATGACACAACCACCACCGCCCGGTTACCCGCCGCAGCAGCCGCCGGCGGGGCAGCAGCCGGACAACTACCTGGTCTGGTCGATCCTGGCGACGCTGTTTTGCTGTCTTCCGCTCGGAGTCGTGGCGATCGTCAAGTCCACCCAGGTCAGTGGTCTGTGGGCGCAGGGTCAGTACGCCGAGGCCCAGGCCGCAGCGGACAGCGCGAAGAAGTTCGTCAAGTACTCGGTGATCGCCGGCATCGTCGTTGCCGTCATCTACGGCATCTTGATTGCGGTGGGTGCGATGAACACCGACGTGAACACGGCGATGGTCGCGTTCGATTACCTGAATCTGGGCTGATCCCATGGTGACCCGCCAAGGGTCGGCGCCCGCGAAACTGGGTGCGCCACTGATGGTGGCCGCAGCCGCAGCGGCGGCGTGCGTCGGCATTTGGCTGGGTGACCCGACAACCCCGCACGGCCCACTGCCGGTCTGCCCCACCAAAGCGTTGCTGGGCATCGATTGCCCGGGGTGTGGCAGCCTGCGCATGATCTACAGCTTGTTGCACGGCAATGTGTTGGCGGCCGCCAGGTTTAACGCGCTCGGCCTGGCGGCGCTCGTGCTGCTGCTGTGGGCCTACCTGGCCTGGACGTACGGGCGGGTGGTGGGCCGGCGAATCGGCAGCTGGCAACACAGTCGCTGGGCTTCGGTGGTGACGCTGTCGCTGGTGGTGGCCTGGTTTGTGGTGCGCAACGTGCCGTTCGCGCCGTTCAATGCCCTGTTCGTCTAACGATGCGAAAGCCGCATTCGCCTGTGCGGATGCGGCTTTCGCGCGTGGCGACGATCTCGAGGCCCATCTGGTCTAGTCTGGGCGCAATGGTGCACAAATCGAAGGCGATGCCGGCGGTGCTTGCTGCGGTATTGATCGCCGCCCTCATGATGACCGGCTGCGGACGCAGCACCAGCCAGCAGTCCGGCGGCAGCAACCAATCCGCCACCGAGTTCGCCACCACGCTGCGAAACAAGGTCACCACCGACGCGATGATGGCGCACCTATCCAAACTTCAGGACATCGCCAACGCCAACAACGGCACCAGGGCGGTGGGTACCCCCGGCTATGAAGCCAGCGTCGACTATGTGGTGGATACGTTGCGCAAGCACGGTTTTGATGTGCAGACGCCGGAGTTCTCGGCCCGGGTGTTCCACTCCGAGAAGGGGTCGGTATCGGCGGGTGACCTGACCGCCGAGGCGCGCGCGCTGGAGTACAGCCGGGGCACGCCGGCCGAGGGCGTCACCGGGCCGTTGTTGTTCGCCCCCACCGACGAAAGCCCCGGGTGCACGCCGTCGGACTACGACAGGCTGCCCGTGCAGGGTGCGGTCGTGGTCGTCGATCGAGGCTCGTGCCAGTTTGCACAGAAGGAGGATGCCGCCGCGCAGCGCGCCGCGGCGGCGCTGATCGTCATCGACAACGTCGACGAGCAGGCGATGGGCGGCACCCTCGGAGCAAACACCGACGTCAAGATCCCGGTAGTCAGCGTCACCAAATCGGTCGGATTCCAGCTGCGTGCCAAGTCCGGCCCCGTGACCATCAAACTCGACGCGCACACCCAGGATTTCAAGGCTCGCAATGTCATTGCCCAGACCAAGACGGGGTCCCCGTCGGACGTGGTGATGGCCGGCGCGCATCTGGACAGCGTGCCGGAGGGGCCGGGCATCAACGACAACGGCTCGGGTGTGGCGGCCGTTCTGGAAACGGCTGTGCAGCTTGGGAGTTCGCCGCAAGTGCACAATGCGGTGCGGTTCGGCTTCTGGGGCGCCGAGGAACTCGGCCTGATCGGTTCGCGCAATTATGTCGAGTCGCTGGACCTGGACGGGCTGAAGAACATCGCGTTGTACCTGAATTTCGACATGCTCGCCTCGCCGAACCCGGGTTACTTCACCTACGACGGCGACCAGTCGCTGCCGGCGGACGAACGTGGCCAGCCGGTCGTGCCGGAAGGCTCGGCCGGGATCGAACGCACCCTGGTGGCCTACCTGAAGGAGGCCGGAAAGACCGCGGAGGACACCTCCTTCGATGGCCGGTCCGACTACGACGGGTTCACCCTGGCCGGAATCCCGTCGGGCGGCTTGTTCTCCGGCGCCGAGGGCAAGAAGTCCGATGAGCAGGCCAAGCTGTGGGGCGGCGCGGCCAACGAGCCGTTCGACCCCAACTATCACCAGAAGGGTGACAACCTCGAGCACATCGACCGCACATCGCTGGGCATCCAGGGTGGTGGTGTCGCCTACGCCGTGGCCCTTTACGCGCAGGATCTCAGCGGCCGAAACGGGGTTCCGATCATTGGAGACCGCACACGCCACGTGCTCGCCAAGCCATGACGCGTCGGCTCGCCGTCCTGCTGCTGACACTCCTGATCGCGGCATGTTCGGCATCGCGTCCGTCGCATCCGTCGCCGGGCGTGGCGCCGGATGCGGCGCGATCCCTGGCCGCCAAGGTGACCGCGGACGGGATGTTCGTTCACCTGCGCGCCCTGCAGGACATCGCCAACGCCAACCGCGGCAGCCGGGCGGCGGGCACGTCCGGCTATGACGCGAGTGTGGATTACATTGCGAAAGCACTACGGGACAAGGGGTTTGAAGTCACCACGCCCCAATTTCAGCGGCTGCACACGGTGTCGGAGGGCAAACCGACCCTTACCGTGGCCGGCCGTAGCTTTCCCGTCGACCAGGCCTCGTTGCTGGTCCGGACGCCGGCGGGCGGTTTGACCGGGCAGGTGGTCCGGCCGACCCAGCCGGCCGGCTGTGCGGCGGCCGATTACCCGGGCGCGTTGCCCAAGGGCGCCATCGCGGTGGTCGACGACAGCCGCTGCTCGGTGGTCGACAAGCAGAACAGCGCGGTGGCAAAGGGCGCGGCGGCGGTGATCGTGACCAGCCAGCCCACCGGTCAGGGGGCGCCGCCCACCCTGTTCAATCCCGGTTACTACAACCAGCTCACGCTGCCGGTCGCGGTGGTCGGAGCCGCCGGAGCCGCTGCGCTGGGACGCGGCGCAGCGACGGTGCGGCTGGTGCTGGACGCCGAGAACGTCAAGATCATCTCCCGCAATGTGTTGGCGCAGACCAAGACCGGTGCGCCGGAGGAGGTGGTGATGGTCGGCTCACACCTGGACAGCCCGGTGGACAGCCCCGGCATCAACAACGCCGGATCCGGGGTGGCCGCCGTGCTGGAAACGGCGCTGCAGCTGGGACCGTTGCCGCCGGTGGCCAATGCGGTGCGGTTCGCGTTCTGGGGCGCCGCGGAGAACGGACTCAACGGCTCGATGGATTACGTGTTCGGCCTCGACAACGCGGCGCTCAACAACATCGCCCTGTATCTGAATTTCGACATGCTCGGCTCCCCGAACCCGGGCTTTTTCACCGACGACGGCGACCAGTCCGGTCCGGCGGGCCCGGGGGTGGCGTCGGCAGATGTGCCGGAAGGATCGGCCGGTATCGAGCGCACGCTGGCGGGTTATTTGAACCTGGCCGGGAAGCGGCCGGCCGACATGCCGTTGAACACCAACACCGATTACCACCCGTTCCTGGTCGCCGGCGTGCCGGTCGGGGGCATGAACACCGGTGCATCACAAACCAAAACGACTGTGCAGGCGCGTCTTTGGGGCGGGCGGGCCGGCGCGGCGTTCGATCCTGGCTACCGCAGCCCGCGAGACACGGTGGAGGAAGTCGACCGCGAGGCGCTGGCGGTGATGGGCGCCGGGGTGGCGTTTGCGGTGGGCACCTATGCGGAGTCGATCGGCGGGGTAAACGGTGTCACGCCGCATGACAAACGGCATCGGACGCGAGTTTCCTAGCGCGACGCCGTGAGGTGTCTAAACTAAGGGATCTTGCGTGCAGGCCGGTCGGGACGGGGTTGGTGGATGAAGTTGCGCTCGCACACATTGATTGCCTGGTTACGGGCTGGATCGGCGTGCCTCGGGGTGGTGCTGATGGTCGTGGGTTGCACCACCATGGTGCCCGGACGCGCGGTGTCGATCCTCAACGATCCGTTCCGGGTGGGTGGTTTGCCGGCCACCAGCGGGCCCAGCGGTACCAAGCCGAACGGACCGGCGCCCACCGGCACCGTGCTCAACACCAACAACGGTCCGATCGACAAGTTGTCGTTGTACTCCATCAACGACATCGAGGAGTTCTGGAAAGCCAACTACACAGCCCCGTTGAAGGGCGCGTTCAAACCCGTCGACAAATTGGTGTCGTATGACTCCAACGACCGGAACAGTCCGATCGTCTGTTACAACGAGACCTATCAGTTGGTCAACGCGTTCTTCACGTCGCGCTGCAACATGATCGCTTGGGACCGTGGGGTATTCATGGCGGTCGCCCAGCAGTACTTCGGGGACATGTCAGTGAACGGTGTGCTTGCACACGAATTCGGGCACGCCCTGCAGACAATGGCCAAACTGGTCACCCGGCGCGACCCCACCATTGTTCGCGAGCAACAGGCCGACTGCTTTGCCGGGGTCTATCTGTACAACGTGGCCGCGGGCAAATCGTCGCGCTTCACACTGAGCACCGCCGACGGGCTCGACCACGTACTGGCCGGGATCATCACCACCCGCGACCCGGTGATGGACGCGGACTCGCAGAACGACGACGAACACGGGTCGGCGCTCGATCGGGTCAGCGCGTTCCAGATGGGCTTCGTCACCGGAACTCAGGCGTGCGCCGCGATCAACAAGGCCGAGGTCGAGGAGCGCCGCGGCGACCTGCCGACCGCGTTGCGGGTGGACACCAGCGGCGGCACGGAGACGGGCGAGGTGAAGATCACCAAGGACACCCTGGACACGCTGATGGAGCTGATGGGCAAAATCTTCGCGCCGAAGAATCCGCCGACCCTGTCCATGACGGAGAGCGGTTGTTCGAATGCCAAGCCCAGCCCGCCAGCCTCCTACTGCCCGGCTACCAACACCATCGCCGTGGACCTGCCCGCGCTGGCGACCATGGGCAAGGTTGCCGGCGAGAAAGAGCACAGTCTGCCCCAGGGCGACGACACCGCGCTGTCGATCGTGATGTCGAGATACGCACTGGCGGTACAACACGAGCGCAAGCTGCCGATGCAGAGTCCCTGGACCGCGCTGCGCACGGCGTGCCTCACCGGCGTCGCGCACAAGAAGATGGCCGAGAACATCGAGCTGCCTTCGGGTAATTCGCTGGTATTGACGGCCGGCGACCTCGACGAGGCCGTGGCCGGATTGCTCACCAACCACCTCGTCGCCAGTGACGCCGACGGCGCCAGCGTCCCCGCCGGTTTCACCCGGATCGCGGCCTTCCGCGCCGGTGTGGGCGGGGAGATGGAAGGGTGCTACTCGCGCTACCCGGGATAAGGAGGCTCCTGTGACCGAACCGCCCTACTACCCACCGCCACCGGGCGACTACCCGCCGCCGGGCGGTGGTTACCAGCCGCCGCAGGGCGGGGGCTACGGCTACCCGCCGCCGCAACCGCCGGGATATGGATATGGCTACCCGTCGCCGGGCTACCCGCAGCAGAGCGTCGGCACGAACGGGATGGCGATAGCGTCCCTGGTGACGGCGCTGGTCGGTTTCCTGATCTGCATCATCGGTTCGTTCCTCGGGGTGATCTTCGGGATCATCGCGCTCAATCAGATCCGCAACACCGGCCAGGGTGGGCGCGGGATGGCGATCGCCGGGATCATCATCGGCGGACTCGGCACTGCTTTGGCCCTGGTCCTGTTCATCGTCTTCGTGATCATCGGCGCCAACTCGAAGCCGGACGACACTTACTCCGGGGCACCGGCTCCGGTGGTCGCCGTGCAGTACCACGCGGTCCCGGCCGCGGCGGCGTAGCTACGAACGCCGCCCGGTCCACCATCCTGTGGTGGGGCCGGCGATCTCGGGATGCGGCACGTAATGGGCGGGCTCGTCCTCCCGGTGTTCGTCGCGCACCCACATCACCACGAACGCGGTGACCAGGACCCACCCGATGGCAACGGTGGGAATCGACCACAACCGCCGGACCAACAAAGCGGTGCCGCACCGGGCCGCGGTCTCGCCTTCGACCTGCGTCTGGACCACCGTGGCGCCAATCCCATTACCGCAGTTGACCTTCATGCCGTAGATGTCGAACTGGTCGAGGTAGACCGGGAACCACAGCGCGCCCAGCCCGATCAACGCCATTGCCAGTCCGGCGATCCCGAGGTATATCTGACGGTGACTCACATCTTCTCCCAGACGATGTTAATGGGTGCTTCGCTGGCTGCAGTTCAGGTCATGCAGACGTTCGAGAACAGCAGTACCGGCCAGGACACAATCGATCCCAAATAGGAAACCGCCAGGTCGGCGCCGTGCAGGTCGCGCAGGTGCTCGGTGTGTGTATTCGACCAAACCCTCCCGACCAGCAGGTACGGCACGCCGATAACGATTCCGATGGCTAACAGCCGCCCGACCGCTAGCTGATAGCTCAGCACCCGGCGAATTGTCTGCAACATCTGTCCCGCCCACGGATCGGACCCCCTCGTGCGTCCATATGTTAATGGGGATTCTACAGGGGTGTGGCTGAATGCGAGATTTGGCGGTAGGCCTCAGACCAGCAGTCGAAGGGCCGCCGCGACCGCCAGCTGGGCGACGTCGAGGCTTTTGGAGCCGAGGTCGTGCCGGGCGCCGGTGATCTCGACGATCTCGGTGCGTGCCGGGATCAGCGCGGCCGCGTCGCGCAGTTCGGCGATGCTGCCGAACGGGTCGGAGGTGCCGTGGGTGAACACCGTGGGGGTGGTGATCTCCGGCAGGTGTTCGGTGCGGGCACGCTCCGGCTTGCCGGGCGGATGGACCGGGTAGGAGAACAGCGTCAGCACATCCACCGGTGAGCGGTTTTCGGCAACCACCATGGATGTCTGCCGCCCGCCGTAGGAATGTCCGCCGGCCACCAACGGGCCGCCGGCAAGGTCGCGGCACAACTGGATTGCCTCGACGATGCCGTCGCGGTCGGTGGCGGCCGAACCCGACGGCGGGCCCTTCGGGCGACGGCGCCGGTACGGCAGGTTGTACCGCACCGCAAGCCAGCCGACTCGGGCCCACTCGTCGCAAACCCGTTGCAACAGTGCGGAATCCCGATTGCCGCCGGCGCCATGGGTCAACGCCACCACCCCGTGCGGGTTGCCTTCGGGCCGGTGCGCGACTCCGGCGATTTGATCGAGGTTCACGATCCGAGCCGGAACAACGGTGAGACCGGTCCGTGGCCACCGCCCAGGGGGTAGGCGGCGCGCAGACATTCGGTCACCCAACGCTTTCCGAATGCCACCGCGTCCGGCACGGAATATCCGTGCGCGAGCGCGCAGGCCACCGCGGACGCGAGGGTGTCCCCGCCGCCGTGGTCGTCACCGGTGGGCAGTCGCGGCGTGTCGAACTCGTAGAAGTCCGCGCCGTCATAGAGCAGGTCGCAACTACGGTCCGACGATCGCAGATGACCACCCTTGACCAGCGCCCAGGCCGGACCCAGGGCGTGCAGGGCCTTGGCCGCGGCGCGCTGAGAGTCGGGGTCGACGACGTCGATGTCCACCAGCAGGCGCACCTCGTCCAGGTTCGGCGTCACCAGCGTGGCCAACGGAAACAGTTGCGTCCGAAGCGAATCCAATGCGGAGCCGGCGAGCAGCGGATCGCCGTGCATGGACGCGCACACCGGGTCGACGACCAGCGGCACGGTCAGCTCCAGCTGCCGCCAGGTCCGGGCCACCGCGCCGATGATGGCCGACGACGCCAACATCCCGGTTTTGGCGGCCTGGACGCCGATGTCGGTGACCACCGCCTCGATCTGGCCGGCCACCACATCGTCGGGCACCTCATGAAAGCTCTTGACGCCCAGCGTGTTCTGCACGGTGACCGCGGTGACGGCCACGCATGCGTGCACGCCCAGCAGGCTGATGGTGCGCATGTCGGCCTGAATGCCGGCACCGCCTCCGGAGTCGGATCCGGCAATAGTCAGCACCCGCAGCGGCGTCGCTGCCGGCTGCGGTAACGGCAGGAAACTCACGCGAGCGGGAGATATACCCGGTTGCCGTGTTCGGCGAACTCGCGTGACTTTTCGGCCATGCCGCTGGCGAGCATGGCCTCGACGTCTTCTTCGGTCTCCAGCCCGTGCTTGGCGGCGTAGTCGCGCACGTCCTGTGTGATGCGCATCGAGCAGAACTTCGGGCCGCACATCGAGCAGAAGTGCGCGGTCTTGGCGGGCTCGGCCGGCAGCGTCTCGTCGTGGTACTCCCGAGCGGTGTCGGGGTCGAGGGACAACGCGAACTGGTCGTTCCACCGGAATTCGAAACGGGCCTGCGACAGCGCGTTGTCGCGCTCCTGCGCATGCGGGTGCCCCTTGGCCAGATCGCCTGCGTGCGCGGCGATCTTGTAGGCGATGACCCCGTCCTTGACGTCCTTGCGGTCGGGCAGGCCGAGGTGTTCCTTCGGGGTTACGTAGCACAGCATCGCGGTGCCCGCCTGGGCGATGATCGCGGCGCCGATCGCCGAGGTGATGTGGTCATAGGCCGGTGCGATATCGGTGGCCAGCGGTCCCAGGGTGTAGAAGGGAGCCTCCTCGCACAGCTCCTCTTCCAGGCGCACGTTCTCCACGATCTTGTGCATCGGGACGTGGCCGGGGCCTTCGATCATCACCTGCACGCCATGGGCTTTGGCGATCGTGGTCAGTTCACCGAGGGTGCGCAGCTCGGCGAACTGCGCGGCGTCGTTGGCGTCGGCGATGGAACCCGGGCGCAGGCCGTCACCGAGGGAGAAGGTGACGTCGTACTGCGCCAGGATGTCGCAGAGCTCCTCAAAGTTCGTGTACAGGAACGACTCCCGGTGATGCGCCAAGCACCAGGCGGCCATGATGGACCCGCCGCGGGAGACGATGCCGGTGACCCGTTTGGCGGTCAGCGGCACGTACCGCAGCAGCACCCCGGCGTGCACGGTCATGTAATCGACACCCTGTTCGCACTGCTCGATCACGGTGTCGCGGTAGAGCTCCCAGGTCAGTTCCGTCGGGTCGCCCTTGACCTTTTCCAGCGCCTGGTAGATGGGCACGGTGCCCACCGGGACGGGCGAGTTACGCAGGATCCACTCGCGGGTCTCGTGGATGTTCTTGCCGGTGGACAGGTCCATGATGGTGTCCGCGCCCCAGCGGGTGGCCCACACCATCTTGTCGACCTCCTCGGCGATCGACGAGGTGACGGCCGAGTTGCCGATGTTCGCGTTCACCTTGACCGCGAACGCCTTGCCGATGATCATCGGCTCACTCTCGGGATGGTTGTGGTTGGCCGGGATCACCGCGCGCCCGCGGGCGACCTCGTCGCGGACCAGCTCGGCCGGCATGCCTTCGCGCGCGGCGATGAACGCCATCTCGGCGGTGATCTCACCGGCGCGGGCACGCTGCAGCTGGGTGCCGCGGTCGCGGACCACGCCGGGTCGCGGCGGCAACCCGGCCGCCAGGTCGATCACCGCGTTGGGGTCGGTGTAGGGCCCGGAGGTGTCGTACAGATCGAAGTGGTCGCCGGTGGACAGATCCACCCGCCGGAACGGCACTCGCATGCCGTCCAAGTCTTGATACACCTTGTGGCTGCCCGCGATCGGGCCGGTGGTGACGGACGGTTCAATGGTGACAGTCATCCTGCATCTCCCTACGCCGGCATTACCCGGTCAGGTTCTTACGGTCGACGGCCCCAGCCGTCCTCTCAGCGCACTAGGCATGCGCTCCCGCGTCATTTGTTGGTGGCGTCCCCCACGCTAGCGCAGCGCCGCCCGCGGATGCGAGGGGAGAATGTCCGCAACAGAGTTGAGCTGCTCGTATGTGCTGTCGCCGGCGGATGGGATGATGGCGGGGTGCAACCCGCCGGAGCAGGCCCCTACCTCAATGTGGGCAGCTTCCGGTTCTGGTTCGTCGGCCAGCGCTGGGAGTGGTCGGACGAGGTGGCCCGGATGCACGGCTACGAGCCCGGTTCGGTCGAGCCCACCACCAAACTGCTGCTGTCGCACAAGCATCCGGAAGACCGCGCGCACGTCCAGGACCTACTGGACTACGCGCTGCGTTCGGGGGAGCCGTTCTCCAGCCGACACCGGTTCATCGATACGCGTGGTCAGGTGCATGACGCGATCGTGGTGGCCGACCGCATGCTGGACGAGTCGGGTGCGGTGCTGGGCACCGCGGGCCACTACATCGATCTCACCGACACCTTCGACGAGGCGCGCCAGGAGGTGCTCGACGAGGCGTTACCCGACCTGTTCGAGAACCGCGCGGCCATCGAGCAAGCCAAAGGTGTGCTGATGTACGTGTACCGGGTCAACGCCGAGCAGGCGTTTCGGGTGCTGCAGTGGCGGTCGCAGGAAACCAACGTCAAACTGCGCGCGCTCGCCAAGCAACTGCTGGACGAGGTCACGTCGCTGGCCAATCCGTCGACCGTCGCGCAGGGACAGTTCGACCACCTGTTGCTGACCGTGCATGAACGCATCCCTGCCGAATCCAGCCCGTAACCAGCGGGTTATTCTCCACAGCACTGAGAAGGGGTGGGGCGGCGGAGTCGGGTATCCGCGCCTTGTCCACCGGCCGAAATCTGACACATCTAGGCGGGTAACACCGAATGGAGTTGCTGAAGGTCACCCAGGAGTCGCGTGCGGACGGGATCGTCGTGCTCGCGGACGGGGATATCGATTCGAGTAGCGTCGAAAAGCTGATCGTCCAGCTCAAAAGGGCGCTCGAGGTGGCCGCCACCCACCCGGCGCGCCTGGTGATCGTCGATCTGGAACGGGTGAATCTGCTCGGCAGCGCCGGGTTGAACGCATTGCTCGACTGTCATGAGGAAGGCGTGGCCGCCGGGACATCGGTGCGACTGGTCGCCGACCATCCCCCGGTGCTGCAGCCGATCAGGGTCACGGAGTTGGACCGCATCCTGCAGATCTATCCGACCGTCCCCGACGCGCTGCGCGATCACCGGGATCGCTGACCGCCCCTGTTACACGTCTTCCAGCGCCTCGCCGAGTTCCTCCAGAAGCTGATTGCGGTGATTGCTGGCCAGCACGTGTCCGGTGGCGATGACCAAGGCGACCGGCCAGTCGATGAGTTCGAAGGCGGCCAACGCCGCCAAGCCGCCGTAATAGGCCAGTTGCTCGGGCCGGGGCACGGCCACCTTGCCCACCACCGGCAGGTTGATGGCGAAGGTTTGGCCCTCCCGGATCTTGTCCACAGCGTCGCGCTGGGAGGTTTCCCGGCGAGTTTTGTTTTCCGCCATCATTTGCCTTTCAGTAACGAAGGGTTTGCCGTTGCGCCCGATGGAGCGGTCACCGTCGGGAATATGACGACGACAGATCATCTGGCTGACCCGCTGGCTTCGTCGTTCGCCGCGTTGCTGAGGGGGCCTTTGACCGAGCTTTATGCGCTGATGTGGCGCGTCGGGGTGCTTGAGGTCGGGACGAGCGATCGGACGGATCACCGGCGCGTTGCTCAACAGTGCTGATCGCCGCGATCAGTTGGTGCTACGCAGGTTGCCGGATCCTGCCCGCCGGCCGGACGCCTTCTTGGCCGCCGTCTTGGCGGGGGCCTTCTTGGCCGCGGCCTTGCGCGGCGACGACGTCTCCGGCGCTTCCTCGGTGGGCACGGCAGTCAGTTTCGTCGGGGTCGGCGGCGCGGGCTGCTCGGGTCCGTGACCCAGCTTGCGCAACAACAGCGCACCACCTCCGACGGCCAGCAGGATCGGCCACTCGACCAGACCCGCGGCGCCGACCGCCCCGAGCGCCAGCGCGGCCGCGGGGGTGGACTTGCTGCCGGTGCTGAGTCCCTGCTGGATGCCTTCGGCGGCGCCTTTGACGCCGCCGACGATGCCGTTGACTGCGGCGCCACCGACAGCGCCGGCCGCAGCCGTGGTCGCTGTCGCCGCCCGACTCACCGTTCGACCCACACCGCGCACCGCTCCGTCGACGACACCCATGATGACTCCCTGGCTTGACTCTCCTGCCTGTATACCCCGCCGTCGCGCAGTTCACCAGAATCAGCAACGTGATTCACAGCAGGCCCCAAACTTGCTGGGGCCTCAGGGGGCACGAAGATCAACCAGCACCGGGGCATGATCGCTGGGCGCCTTGCCTTTGCGCTCTTCCCGGACGATCTGCGCATCGGCGACGCGTGCCGCCAGCGCCGGCGAGCCAAGGATGAAATCGATACGCATCCCTTGCCGTTTCGGGAAACGCAACTGGGTGTAGTCCCAATAGGTGTAGACCCCGGGCCCGGGCGTGAAAGGCCTTACCACGTCGACGAATTGCGCTTCGACGATGGCGTTGAACGCCTGCCGCTCGGGCTCGGACACGTGGGTGCTGCCCCGGTAGAAATCGGTGCTCCAAACGTCCTCGTCGGTGGGCGCAATGTTCCAGTCGCCAACCAGTGCGATCGGAGCGGTCGGGTCCTCACGCAGCCAGTTCGCAGCCGTATCGCGAAGCGCCGCAAGCCATTCCAGCTTGTACACGTAGTGCGGATCGGTGAGGGTACGGCCGTTGGGGACGTACAGGCTCCACACCCGCACGCCGGCGCAGGTCGCACCCAGGGCACGCGCCTCCGCCGCGGCGGCCACGTCGGGCTTGCTGCTCCAGGTGGGCTGTCCGTCGAAGCCGACCTGCACGTCGTCGAGGCCGACGCGGGATGCGATAGCCACGCCGTTCCACTGGTTGAAACCGACGTGTGCGGTCTCATAGCCGAGCTCGAAGAAGGGCAGGGCCGGAAACTGCGTGTCCGAGCATTTGGTTTCCTGCATCGCCAGCACGTCCACCTCGGCGCGTTGCAGCCAGTCGAGGACGCGGTCCAGGCGGCTGCGGATCGAGTTCACGTTCCAGGTGGCCAGCCGCAGCGTGCCGTGGGGCATGGGTTCTCCTATCTCACGGATGGCAGGACGTACCGCCGGCGATGATGCAGCCGAAAGCCCAAAGACTGTGCGGCGGAGGTCGAGTCGGTCTCCGCCACTGCCAGGTGCGCCCGGGTGGCTCCGTGACACGCGCCCCAGGCCAGCAGCTCCTCGCACCGTCCGGCATCGTCCGCGGGCGCGGCGGACAGGCCCACCCACCGGGTGCCGTCGGGTGCGTCGGATATCGCGGCGCGAACCGCGCCTTCATCCGGTCGTACCGGCGGGCCGGGCTCGTCCGGATCACAATCGAGGTCGCGGACCAGAACCTGTTCGACGGTTTCGCAGGCCGGATCCGGTGGCGTAGGCAGCAGCCGGTCGGGAATGACCAGGCGCGGGGTCAGTCCGCGGCTGGTGTACCACGCGGCAATCGCTGCAACGGTGTCCATCCGGGCCGAGATATCCAGTGGCGCGGCAGAATTGGCGGCCCGGTCAGGTCCGTGCGCGCGCAGCAGCCAACCGTCCAGCCAGGTGTGCTCGGTGCCGCGCCAGGCCGCCGCGGCGGCGTGCTCGAGCGCGCGGATGTCGGCGGTGCGCACCGGCGCGTCGGTCAAAACGCGTAGCGCCACCACATCGCCGGGCGCCACCTCGACGACCGCACCGGACTTCGTCTGCACCCGCGCCATGGGCTCGACGGTCAACAGGCGCCCGACCGCATCGGTGAGCGGCGGCACCGAGCCGGGGGGCCGCCGGTATCGGAGCGTCACCCGGGTGCCGAGGGCCGGCCAGGAAATCATCAGTGACCGAACGGGTCGGGCCCCTCACCCGGCAACCAGGACAAACCGGGCACGCCCCAACCATTCGACTTGACCGCGCGCTTCGCGGCGCGCGCGTGCCGGCCGATCAGGCGGTCCAGGTAGAGGAATCCGTCGAGGTGACCGGTCTCGTGCTGCAGCATGCGGGCGAACAAGCCGGTGCCCTCGATGCTGACCGGTTTGCCGTCGGCGTCGAGTCCCGTGACCCGGGCCCAGTCGGCGCGGCCGGTGGGGAAGGACTCGCCGGGAACGGACAGGCAGCCTTCGTCGTCGTCATGCCCGGCGCTGGGCATGGTCTCCGGGATCTCGGAGGTCTCCAGCACCGGGTTGATCACCACACCGCGGCGGCGGTTGGTCAGCCCGCGGTCGTCGGAGCAGTCGTAGACGAACAGCCGCAGCCCGTACCCGATCTGGTTTGCCGCCAGGCCGACACCGTGGGCGGCGTCCATCGTGTCGTACATGGTCTTGATGAGTTCGGGCAGATCCGCCGGCAACGATCCGTCGGCGCCGACGGCGACGGGCGTCGTGGGCGTATGCAGGACTGGATCTCCCACGATGCGGATGGGTACGACTGCCATGGTCGGCTAGCTTAAGCGCAGCCCGGATCGCACCGGCATGCAAGTGTGACCAAGGCGACCGGACGCACCCGCGCCGGCCGCTGCCTGGTACGCAGCATGGGACGGGCCGAACAAGTCAGCCGACTCGCGGGGCTGCATTCCGGTTCAACGCATACGGGCGTGTTTCAATATTCGCGCAAAACATTTGCCCCTATGTAGGTCAAAGTCATTCGAGTTTTCGCCGGAAGGGTCCAGGGGAAGCGATATGGACAGCGCGATGGCGCGGGCAAATCAAGCGGGGGACGACTCGGAGATCACCGATGGCCTGACCCGTCGTGAACACGACATCCTGGCCTTCGAACGTCAGTGGTGGAAGTTCGCCGGGGTCAAGGAAGACGCCATCAAAGAGTTGTTCTCGATGTCGGCGACCCGCTACTACCAGGTGCTCAACGCGCTGGTTGACCGGCCCGAGGCGCTGGCCGCCGACCCGATGCTGGTTAAGCGGTTGCGTCGATTGCGCGCCAGCCGTCAGAAGGCCAGGGCCGCGCGCCGCCTCGGCTTCGAGGTCACCTGACGGGTCCCGGCTACAGTTGGCTCGATGAACGAGCGCGTACCTGATTCTTCGGGTCTTCCCCTGCGGGCCATGGTGATGGTGCTGCTGTTTCTGGGTGTGATCTTCCTGCTGCTGGGCTGGCAGGCGCTGGACTCGGCCGGAAAGTCCGACGACGACACGTCCGCGGTCACAACGGCGCTCACCACCAACGCGCCGACGTCGACCAGTGCAAAGCCGGCGGCGAATCAGGCCGAGGTGCGGGTGTACAACATCTCGTCGCGCGAGGGCATCGCCGCACGCACCGCCGACGAACTCAAAGCCGCCGGCTTCAAGGTGACCGAAGTGACCAACCTGGCAATACCGGACATCTCAGCTACCACCGTCTACTACAACGACGACGGCGAGAAGGCGACCGCGGATGCGGTAGGCCAGAAGCTGGGCGCACCGGTCGAAAAGCGCATCCCCGCGCTTGCCGATCAGCCGCCGGGTGTCATCGTTTTGGTGACGGGTTGATCCTGAGTTCGCCTCGCCGCCAGGCTAGGCTCTCGGCTATGCCTAAGCTCGCCGGTCTCAATGTCGCAGCCGCCACCATTTCCGCCCTGTCTGCCGCTGCGCTGCTAAGCGCCTGCAACTCGCCCCAACATGCGGCGACGACACCGGGCACGACGCCGTCGGTCTGGACCGGAACCCCGGCGCCGGCGACCTCCGGTCACCAGGAAGCCACGCCGAGCCCGCAGGCTGGGGCCGCGGCGCAGACGTTGCTGTCCGTGCTCAAGGGGCCCGACGGCGCGCAGATCGCGACGGCGAAATTCGAGTTCGCCAACGGCTACGCTACCGTCACGATCACCACGACCGGTTCCGGCGTGCTCTCGCCCGGGTTCCACGGTGTGCACATCCACAAGGTCGGCAAGTGCGAACCCAATTCGGTTGCGCCGAACGGCGGTGCGCCCGGTGACTTCCTGTCCGCCGGTGGGCATTTTTCCGCCCCGGGGGCCAGCGGTCCGCACGCCAGCGGCGACCTGACGTCGTTGCAGGTCCGCAAGGACGGGCAGGGGATGCTGGTGACGACGACGGACGGCTTCACCGCCGAGGACCTGTTGTCCGGCAGCAAGACCGCGATCATGATCCATGCCGGCGCGGACAACTTCACGAACATCCCGGACCGCTATCAGATCAACGGACAGCCCGGTCCGGACGAGACGACCATGACCACCGGTGACGCCGGCAAGCGGGTGGCGTGCGGTGTCATCGGGACTGGGTAAGGGACCGGATAAGGGTCCGAGCGGTCTGCCGGCCACCAGGGCTGCCCACCGCATCGATTTCGCTCGTTCGCCGCGCCCGACCGTCGGCGTGGAGTGGGAGTTCGCCCTCGTCGACGCCCAAACCAGGGACCTGAGCAACGAGGCCACCGCCGTCATCGCCGAGATCGGCGAAAACCCTTGCGTGCACAAAGAATTGCTGCGCAACACCGTTGAGGTGGTCAGCGGCATCTGTGAGAACGCGGGGGAGGCGATGGAGGACCTGCGGCGCACCCTGGGCCCCGCGCGTCAGATCGTCCGGGACCGCGGGATGGAGCTGTTCTGCGCGGGCACCCATCCGTTCGCGCAGTGGTCCAGCCAGAAGCTCACCGATGCCCCCCGCTACGCCGAGTTGATCAAGCGCACGCAGTGGTGGGGCCGGCAGATGCTGATCTGGGGTGTGCATGTGCACGTGGGGATTTCGTCGGCCAACAAGGTCATGCCGATCATGTCCTCGCTGCTCAACCAGTACCCGCACCTGCTGGCACTCTCGGCGTCCTCGCCCTGGTGGGGCGGTGAAGACACCGGGTACGCGAGCAACCGGTCGATGATGTTCCAGCAGTTGCCGACCGCGGGACTGCCCTTCCACTTCCAGAAATGGTCGGAGTTCGAAGGATTCGTCTACGACCAGAAGAAGACCGGCATCATCGACCACGTCGACGAAGTGCGTTGGGACATAAGGCCTTCACCGCACCTCGGCACGCTCGAGGTGCGCATCTGCGACGGGGTGTCCAACCTGCGCGAGCTGGGTGCGCTGGTGGCACTGACGCACTGCCTGATCGTGGACCTGGACCGCCGCCTGGAAGCCGACGAATCGCTGCCCACCATGCCGCCCTGGCACGTTCAGGAGAACAAATGGCGGGCGGCCCGGTACGGGCTGGACGCGGTGATCATCCTGGACGCCGACAGCAACGAGCGGTTGGTCACCGAGGACCTCGACGACGTGCTGAACCGGTTGGAGCCCATTGCCAAGTCGCTGCGATGCTCCGACGAACTCGCCGCGGTGGCCGACATCCCGCGCCGTGGCGCGTCCTATCAGCGGCAGCGCCGGGTCGCCGAGGAACACGACGGTGACCTGCGGTCGGTGGTGGACGCACTGGTCGCCGAATTGGAGATCTAGCGGGCCGCGCCCCAGTTCGCACCCGGAATCAACGCACCGCCGATTCCTGTGAATGGGTCAGTGCGGCAATCTGTCTCAGCATTCGACGGACGACCACGCGGTGCGCGCCGGTGCCGATGACCAGGGCGCGGTAAATCTTGCCGTGCGGTCCGGGGAAGGCGGCAAAGGTGACCGCCCGCAGCCGGGTGCCATCCAGGTCGCTGCCATACGGCTCGATCTCGAAGATGAGCCGGTAGACCGCGAAGGGATGGCGGCCCCGCAGCGCCAGGCGGCGCGGTTCGATTGCCTCGTGCAGCTTGAATCCGACGGGAACCGTTGTGGGGTCTGCCGGGTCGCGGCACATCTTCCGCAACAGCGCGGACCAGACTTCGGCCGTTGAGGCGTGGATCGCGATAGCATGCTCATCGATATAGGGTATTCGTTCCATATGGAAGGATCGTACTAGATCGTGGCCCCGCCGCGGAAGCATGAAACCGATGTGATCCTGGACGCGACGCGAGCGCTGGTGCTTGCCGGCGGCCCACGCGCGGCCAGCGTGGCGGCGATCGCGAAGGCCAGTGGCGCACCGGCTGGGACGCTCTATCACCGGTTCGGCAACCGGGACGGGGTGGTGATCGCGGCATGGCTGCGCGCCCTCGAGCGGTTTCAGACCCGCGCGATGGCGGCTTCGGCCGAAACCGCCGTGGAGGTGGCGGTGGCAATGGCCGTCGCGGCAGTCGAATTCGCTCGCGAGCAGCCGGAGGACGCGCGACTGCTGTTGACAATCCGGCCCGACGACCTGGTGGACGGCCGCCCCGACGCGTCGTTCCGGGAGACGCTAACCGCGATGAATGCGCCGCTGATCTCGCGGGTGCGGGAGTTGGCGCAACAGTTGTACGGCACCAGCGATCCGCGCGCCGTCGATGCGGTGAATCGTGCGGTCGCGGACCTGCCGTACGCGGTCGTGCGCCGCCATGCCCACGACGATCCGCCGCCCGAATGGCTGGCCGACGACGTCGCGGCCGCCGCCCGGGCGGTGCTGACTAGTTATGGTGGGCAAGGGGGTAGGAAGGGGGCGCCGGTGTGATGGATCGTGAACCGGTCGAGATGGCGATGTTCCCGCTCGAATCCGTGCTGCTGCCCGGCGAGGACCTGCCGTTGCGCATCTTCGAGCCCCGCTACACGGCGCTGGTCCGCGATTGCCTGGATCGGCCGGAACCCCGGTTCGGGGTGGTGCTGATCTCCCGTGGCCGCGAAGTCGGTGGGGCTGATGCCCGTTGCGAAATCGGGGCGGTGGCGCGGATCGCCGAGTACGTGGACGCCGGTGCGGGCCGGTATGTGCTCGATTGCCGGATGGGCGAACGCATTCAGGTGGTGGAATGGCTGCCCGACGACCCCTATCCGCGGGCGCGGGTCCGGGCGTGGCCGGACGAACCGGGGCCGCCGGTGACCGCCGCCCAGTTCCGTGATATCGAAGACCGGGTGCTGGCGCTGTTCGAACGCATCGCAGCGGTGCGCGAGGTGGAGCTGCCGGAGCGGGACGTGCTGCTTAACTATCCGGACGAGGCTGCCGACGACCTCGGAAAAATGTTGTACGCGTTAGCAACTCGAGTCCCGATGGGCCCGGCCGACAAATACGCGGTGCTGTCGGCGGCGTCGCCCGCGGACCGGTTGGTGGCGTTGCTGGAGGCGGTCGACTCGGTTGCGGCGATGATCGAATTCCAGTTGTCCGAGTAGGCGCTCAGCCGTCCCCGGCGAAGGCGCGCAGCGCTTCCACCTGCAGCGGGTCCAACGAGGGCCGGACCTTTTCCCGGGCCGCGGCCAGGTCGGCCGCGGTGACGTCGTCGGCATTGATGGAGCGCCGCATCGCCGTCAGCGCCGCCTCGCGCAGCAACGCCACACAATCGGCAGCGCTGTAGCCATCCAGGCCGGCGGCCACCGCGTCCAGATCCACATCGGCGCTCAGCGGAATGGATTTGCCCGCGGTGCGCAGGATTTCGCGCCGCGCCTCGGCGTCGGGTGGCTCGACGAACACCCGGCGTTCCAACCGACCGGGCCGCAGTAACGCCGGGTCGATCAGGTCGGGACGGTTGGTGGCACCGAGCACCACCACATCGCGCAACGGGTCGATGCCGTCGAGTTCGGTCAGCAGCGCGGCCACCACCCGGTCGGTCACGCCGGAATCGAAGCTCTGGCCACGCCGCGGAGCCAGCGCGTCCACCTCGTCGAGGAACACCAGCGACGGCGCGGAATCCCTTGCCCGTCTGAACAATTCGCGGACCGCTTTCTCCGAAGAGCCCACCCACTTGTCCATCAGCTCCGAACCCTTCACGGCGTGCACGCTCAGCTGGCCGGTGCTGGCCAGGGCGCGAACAACGAAGGTCTTCCCGCAGCCCGGCGGGCCGTAGAGCAGCACACCCCGTGGCGGGTCGACGCCCAACCGGGAGAAGGTGTCCGGGTGCTGCAACGGCCACAGCACCGCCTCGGTCAGCGCCTGCTTGGCGTCGGCCATGTCACCGACGTCGGCGAGGGTCACGCTGCCGACGCTGACCTCCTCGCTCGCCGACCGCGACAACGGCCGGATGACGGTGAGCGCCCCCAGTAGGTCCTCCTGGTTGAGCTTGGGCGGCTGGCCGTCGGCGCTGGCTCGCGACGCCGCCCGCAGCGCCGCCTCCCGGGTTAGCGCGGCCAGATCCGCTACAACGAAACCCGGCGTGCGGCTCGCGATTTCGTCAAGGTTGAGGTCGCCGGTCGGCACCGGCTTGAGCACCGCCTCCAACAGCGCCCGGCGCGTCCCGGCGTCCGGCAGCGGCACACTGAGCTCGCGGTCGCACAATTCGGGCGACCGCAGCCGCGAGTCCAGCTGGTCGGGCCGCGCACTCGTGGCGATCAGTGCGACGCCGTCGGTGGCCACCGCGGTGCGCAGCTCGGCCAGGATCAGAGCGGCCACCGGCTCGGCGGTCTCGGGCAGCAGCGCATCGACGTCGGTGATCAGCAACACCCCGCCGCCGTCGCGCACGGCCGTCACCGCCGACGCCACGGACTGCAGCCGGTCGTCGGCGGCCAGTGCGCCGACTTCCGGGCCGTCCAGCTCGACCAGCCTGCGGCCGGCGCACACCGCCCGCACCAACGTCACCTTGCCGACGCCCGGCGGTCCTGAGACCAGTACGCCCAGGTTGGTCCCGGCGCCGAGGGTCTTCAGGAGATGGGGCTCGTCAAGGGCAAGCTTGAGCCATTCGGTCAATTTGGCGGCCTGCGGCTGAGCACCCTTGAGTTCTTCCACCGCAATGTCCGGGCTGGCGACACTGACCCGTTCGCGCGACGTGTCGCCAGCCCTGCGGTCGACCGCGCCGCCCCAGGTGACCAAGGTGTTCGGCTGCACGCTGACCGGCCCGTCCGGGTCCACCCCGGTGACGGTTAACAGTTCCGAGGTCCAGCTGATGCCGACCGACGACGCCAGGGCACGGGTGGCGGCCGAGGTGGAGGTGCCCGGACCCAGGTCACGCGGCAGCAGCGACACCGCGTCACCGACAGTCATCACCTTGCCGAGCAATGCCAGCCGCAGCGTGGCCGACGAGAGGGATTGCATCGCCATTGTCGAGCCGCGCAGCGTCACCGTACGCGCGCCGTAGACGGTAACCGCACTGACGATGACCTCGGTGCCCTCCCGAAGGCCGGCGTTGGACAGGGTGACGTCGTCGAGCAACACGGTGCCGAACGGGATGGTGCCCGCTGCCATGCCCGCGACCGCCGCCGTGGTGCGCGAACCGGTCAGCGACACCGCATCCCATTCCCGGATCCCTAGCGCTGCAATGGCATTCGGATGCAGCCGAACCACGCCCCGGCGCGAGTCGACCGCCGAGGTGTTCAGGCGCGCGACGAACGTGAGCTGGTTGGAACCGGTCAAAGTCGCCTGCCCGGCTTGCGCAGCCCCAGCCGCGCCATCGACCGTCGGTGCGGCTGGGCCCGTCGGGTCGCGCGCCGGGCGGCGCGGCGTTGTTTGTTGTTGTCCTCCCACGCCTCGGGGTGCTTGGCCAGCCACCGCTTGCTGCGGACCGCGAACGGGATATGGCAGACGTAGGAAATGATGATCACCCAGATCAGGATGTAGGGCTGCAGCACCGCGGCCGCCGCGGCGATCGCCAGGACCGCCAGCAGCGGAGCCGCCCAGTTCGGCGGCACCGCCAGGGTGTGAAACTTTTTCATCGGCAGCGCGCTGACCATGAGCAGCGACGTCCCGGCGATCCAGAACGCCAGGAACCAGATCGACGTCCACCAGCCTTCACCGAACTGCAGCTTGAGGGCGATCGTGCCGATCATGGACACCGCGCCCGCCGGCGCTGGCATGCCCACGAAGTACTCCTTGGCGAACGGCGGCAGCGTTCCGTCGTCCTGCTGAGCGTTGTAGCGGGCCAGTCGCAGCACCACGCACACGGCGTACAGCAACACCACCGCCCAGCCGACCGGCCATTCGTACAGCAGCGTCACGTACACCACCAGCGCCGGGGTGACGCCAAAGTTCACCGCGTCGGCCAGCGAGTCGATCTCGGCGCCCATCCGGGACTGGGCGTCCAGAATGCGCGCCACCCGCCCGTCGAGCGCGTCGAGGATCGCGGCCACCGCGATCAGCGCCATGGCGGGGATGGGCTTGTGGTCCAGGGCGAACTTGATAGAGGTGAGACCCGCACAGATGGACAGCACTGTCATCGCGCTCGGCAGCAGATGCAGGTCGACGGTCCGTCGTCCCCGGGGCTTCTCGATCATGACAACTCGGCCAGGACTGTTTCGCCGCCGACGGCGTGCTGGCCCACCCGGACGAGGGGCTCGGTGCCCGGAGGGAGGTAGGTGTCCAGCCGGGAGCCGAACCGGATCACGCCGTAGGTGTCGCCGATGGACAGCTTGTCGCCAATGTGCGCCTGGCACACGATGCGGCGGGCCAACAGGCCGGCGATCTGGACGACGACCACCTCGGCGCCACTGGCCGTACGCAGCCGCATGCTGGTGCGTTCGTTGGCCTCGCTGGCCTCGGGCAGATCGGCGGACAGGAACTGGCCGGGGCGGTGCTGGACGGCGAGTACCTCACCGCTGACCGGCGCCCGCTGGACGTGGACATCGAGCAGGGACAGGAAAATGCTCACCCTGGGCAGCGGGGTGTCGCCCAGGCTCAGTTCGGCCGGCGGGGCGGCGAAGTCGACCAACGCGACCGTGCCGTCGGCAGGCGCGACTACCGCGCCGGGCCGGTTGGGCGGCACCCGTGGCGGATGACGGAAGAACCCGGCGCAGGCGCCCGCCGCGACCAGGCCCGTCCGGCGCACCCACCGATGGCGGTATCCGACGGCGGCCACGGCCAGGCCGGCGGAGACGAAAGGTATACCTGCCGGGTGGAGCGGGGGGATGGTCGACCGCACCAACTCGAGCCAGTGTGCAGGACCATCGGAAGAACCAGGGCGTCGTGCCACGCGGGTCATCTTACGGAAGGCTGGCGAACCGGGGTTCGTTCCGGCCCTTGCTGGGAACGCATACAACCGATTTGCCTGACTGAGGAGTCTGATTCCAATTCCGCCAGAAGTTCTGGACGCGGCACGGTTGCGTCGCGCGAAGCTGGGTGTCACGGCGGTGTTCATCGCTCATGCTGTCCTGTTTTCTTCGTGGGCTGCCCATATTCCGCAGGTCAAGGCGAGTTTGGGGCTCTCGGATGCCGCGCTGGGCACGGCGTTGTTCGGGGCGCCGCTGGGGTCGGTGCTGGCGACGGTGTGCTGCCACTGGGCGCTGCCTCGGTGGGGAAGTCGGCGATTGGTGCCAATCCTGGTGGCGGGCTACGCCTTCGCTGGGATGACGGTCGGGCTGGCGACGTCCGGCGGTTGGTTGTTCGGTGCGCTGGCGCTGTGGGGGATGTTCCAGGGCGGCCTGGATGTCGCGATGAACACCCAGGCCGGCACGGTCGAGCGACTCGAGCGCAGCCCGATCATGGCGCGGTTCCACGGGATGTGGAGCCTGGGCGCGCTGCTGGGAGCGACGATCGGTGCGGCCTGCGTGAGCGTCGGCATCGGCCTTGCGCCCCAGTTGACGGTCCTGGGGGTGGTGGTGCTGTTGCTCGGGGCGGCACTGGTGCGGGCCTTCGTCGCCGACGAAGCTGCCACCGGCGCTTCGGGCGAGTCCAGGCACGGCTGGATGAACGCCACCGTGGCGGTCCTGGCCGCGGTGGCGTTCGGCTCGTTCCTGTGTGAGGGTGCGGCCGCCGACTGGTCGGCGAATTACGTACACGACGTCGTCGGTGCCGGCCCGGGCGTCGCGGGATTGAGCTACGCGGCCTACACGCTGGCGATGGTCGTGGTCCGGTTCGGCGCCCTGCGGCTGCATTCGCGGATCCCGGCGCGTCGGCTGCTGCCGGTGCTGGCGGTGCTTGCCGCCGTCGGCGTGAGCGTCATGCTCGCCACCGCCAACCCCGTGCTGAGCGTGATCGGCTGGGCCAGCCTGGGCGCCGGCGTGGCGCTGTTGGTGCCGACCGCGTTCAGCGCCGCCTACTCGGCGGGCAATGGCGGATCGGCGATCGCGATCGTCGCGGCAACCGGCTGGGCGGGATATCTATTGTCGCCGCCCCTGATCGGGCACCTCGCCCACTGGGTCGGGCTGAGTGCGGCGCTGGTCGGCATTCCGGTGGTGATCCTGATCGCCGCGGCGGCGATAGCCGGCACCACCGCCTTCGACGCCGCCGACGAATTCCACCGGTCCTAGCGCAGGTCCCACACTCGCAGCTCGGATCCGGCCGGTACCTCCACCACATCCTCGGGGATGTCCAGCAGCGCGTTGGCCGAGGCCAGCCAGCGCAGATGGTGCGATGCCGGCGGGCCGTAACTGGTGACCTGGTTGGCTTCGGGATCCAGGACCGCGCGCCGGAATTGGCGTTTACCCCGGGGCGAGGTCACCGCCTCGGTGAGCACGGCGGTGCGATGCGGCCGGTGCGGATCGGGCAGGCCCATCGCGGCGCGCAGCGCGGGGCGGATGAACACCTCGAAGGACACCAGCGCGCTGACCGGGTTGCCGGGCAGCGTGACGATCGGTGTGCCCGCCACCCGACCGACCCCCTGCGGCATGCCCGGCTGCATCGCGACCTTCACGAACTGCACCCCCTGGTCGCCCTCGCGGCCGAAGGCGTCCTTGACCACCTCGTAGGCGCCGGCACTGACGCCGCCGCTGGTGATGATCAGGTCGGACTCGCCGGCGTACCGATCCAGCACGGCGCTGAACTGCGCTACGTCGTCGCCCGCGGTCGGGGTGGCGACCACGTCCGCGCCGGCGTCGCGGACGGCGGCGGCCAGCATGGTCGAATTCGACTCGTAGATCTGCCCGGGCTGCAGCGGGGTGCCCGGCGACACCAGCTCGGAACCGGTCGAGATGACCAGCACCCGCTGCCGGGGGAGCACCGGCAAGGCATCCAGACCCAGCGCGGCCACCAGTCCCAGCGCGGCCGGTGTCACCTGCTGGCCGGCGCGCAGCACCGTCGCGCCGGAGGTGACGTCCTCCCCGGCGTGGCGGATGTGCTTCCCGGCCTCGGAATGCTGCCGGATCTGCACCGTCGTCACCCCGCCGTCGGTGGCTTCGACCGGCACGATGGCCGTCGCGCCGGCCGGCACCGGGGCACCGGTCATGATCCGGTGGGCGGTTCCGGGCTGCAGCTGCAACCGGTCGGTGCGCCCGGCCGGGATGTCCTCGGCGACCGGCAGCACCACGGGGTTATCGGGTGTAGCGGCGGCGGTGTCCTCGGCGCGTACCGCGTACCCGTCCATTGCCGAGTTGTCGAAGACCGGCAGCGACAGCGGTGCGGTGACGTCCTCGGCCAGCACCAGACCCAGGGCTTCGGCCAGGCCGACGGTGATTGCAGGACGGCGCTGGATCAGCTCGGCGACGACGCGCTGGTGTTCGGTGACGGATCGCATGTCAGACGGGGAACTTGACGCCGGTGAGTTCTTCGGAGACGTCCCACAGCCTGCGTTGCAGATCGGTGTCGTGGGATTGGGCGCTGGACTGCACCAGCTTGGGACGGCCGCGTTGCTCACCCAATCCGTCGGGGCCGTAGTATTGGCCGCCCTCGACGGTGGGGTCGGTGGCCGCCCGCAGCGTCGGCCACGCGCCACTCTCCGGGCCCTGGAAAAGCACGGGTGCGAGCACCGCCTTGATCGGCTGGAAGATGCCGGGCAGGTTGCGCGACAGTTCGGTGTTGGAGCCGCCGGGGTGCGCGGCGACGGCGACCGTGGGGGCGGCGGCGTCGGCCAACCGGCGCTGTAGCTCATAGGTGAAGAGCAGGTTGGCCAGCTTGGACTGGCCGTAGGCGCCGACGCGGCTGTAACCGCGTTCCCATTGCAGGTCGTCGAAGTGGATGGCGGCGCGCAGGCGGTGGCCGAGGCTGCTGACCGTCACCACCCGGGATCCGCGCACCGGCAGCAGGTGATCGAGCAGCAGACCGGTGAGGGCGAAGTGCCCGAGGTGGTTCGTGCCGAATTGCAACTCGAAGCCATCCTCGGTGACCTGCTTGGGCGTCCACATCACCCCGGCGTTGTTGATCAGCAGGTCGATGCGCGGATAGCTGGCGCGCAGCGCCTGGGCGGCCCGGCGGATCGATGCCAGCGAGCCGAGGTCGAGTTCCTGCAAGGTGATGTCCGCGTCGGGTTTGACCGCGATGATGCGGGCGAGTGCGGTGTTGCCCTTTTCCAGGTTGCGCACCGCGAGCACCACATGTGCTCCGCGAAAGGCGAGTTCAGCCGCGGTGTGGTAACCAATTCCGGTGTTGGCGCCGGTGACGACTACGGTGCGACCGCTCTGGTCGGGAATGTCGGAGACCGCCCATTTGCGGTTCTTCTGGTCGTTGGAGGCCATGGCCCCGAAGATACCCAGGCGCGGTCGAGGGCCAGGCGTGCGTGCTCAGCTCAGGCGGTAGTCGCTCAGGTCGATCGACACCATCAACTCGTCGGGCATCGGCCCGCCGTCGCTGCCCCGGCGAAACGCCCGGCGCTTGGTGGGGAACGCGAAGCCGTCCACCCGGACGATCTCCGACACGTATTGAATCGCCGCGAAACCGCCGGCGACATCGACGCGGTAGTCGTGCCGGCACAACAGACAGTCCACGTCGAAGTAGAACTCCTGGGCCAGTCCGCCGTGCGCGTCGAGCACCGAGTCCAGCAGTCCGGCCATTGCTTGGCGTTAGATCCGGGTTGACCTCGAACGCCAGCCCCCTTTCTTGCACTCGGCATAGGCGAGTGCTAAGAATGACGTTGGCACTCGCGACCGGCGAGTGCTAGGTCGGGACGGTGAGGCCACTCTGGTCGTCCGTCGCGGGCACTGCGCCCGGCCAGCGTAAGTAACGGGGTCGCCCTGGTGACCCGTCATTCCCAATCCGGAGGAATCACTTCGCAATGGCCAAGACAATTGCGTACGACGAAGAGGCCCGTCGCGGCCTCGAGCGGGGCTTGAACAGCCTCGCCGACGCGGTAAAGGTGACGCTGGGTCCGAAGGGCCGCAACGTCGTCCTGGAGAAGAAGTGGGGCGCTCCCACGATCACCAACGATGGTGTGTCCATCGCCAAGGAGATCGAGCTGGAGGACCCGTACGAGAAGATCGGCGCCGAGCTGGTCAAGGAAGTCGCCAAGAAGACCGACGACGTGGCCGGTGACGGCACCACGACGGCCACCGTGCTGGCACAGGCGCTGGTCAAGGAGGGCCTGCGCAACGTCGCCGCCGGCGCCAACCCGTTGGGCCTGAAGCGCGGCATCGAGAAGGCCGTCGAGAAGGTCACGCAGACCCTGCTCAGCTCGGCCAAGGACGTCGAGACCAAGGAGCAGATCGCGGCCACCGCGGGCATCTCCGCGGGCGACCAGTCGATCGGCGACCTGATCGCCGAGGCGATGGACAAGGTCGGCAACGAGGGCGTCATCACCGTCGAGGAGTCCAACACCTTCGGCCTGCAGCTCGAGCTCACCGAGGGCATGCGGTTCGACAAGGG
>NZ_LZKQ01000196.1 GCF_001668675.1 Mycobacterium asiaticum
GAGGTGATGCCGGCACCCATCAACCGGGCCAGCGGCTTGGCGCCACGGGCCTTCGCGTGTTCCTCGGTCTCGATGATCATCAGCGCCCCGGCCTCGCCGAACACGAAGCCGTCCCGGTCCTTGTCGAACGGTCGCGACGCGCGCTCTGGCTCGTCGTTTCGCGTCGACATGGCCCGCATCATCGAGAACGCCGCGATGGGCAGCGCCTCGATGGGCCCTTCGACCCCGCCGCAGACGGCGAAGTCAGCGTCACCCATGACGATCTGGCGCCACGCGTGGGCGATGGCCTCCGAGCCCGAAGAGCAGGCCGACACCGGAGTGATAACCCCGCCGCGGGCCCCGAGCTGCAGGCCGACCACGGCTGCGGCACCGTTGGGCATGATCATCTGAACGGCCAGCGGCGACACCTTGCGGGGGCCGCCCTCGTTCATCAGGTCGTAGCTCTCCACGATCCGCTCTGCACCGCCCAGGCCGGTGCCGACCACGACGCTGAAGCGGTCGGGGTCGACCTCGGGAGCACCCGCGGTTTCCCACAACTGCCCGCTCAGCAACTTGGCCAGTCGCTGGACGTAGGACATGCGCCGCAAGTCGAGACGGCCCATGTGGTTGTCGACGGGTTCCTTGAGGTGGCCACCGATCTTGGCTGGTAAGTCCCACTTGGTGACGAACTCGTCTTCGAGGACGTGGATGCCGCTTTCTCCGGCCAGCAAGCCCTTCCACGTGCTCTCGATGTCCGGCGCGATAGAAGTCGTCGCCGCGACGGCGGTTACCACAACGCTGGGGTAACCGCCATTAGCAGTGGAAGGCTTGGTCACTTGCTCTCCGCTTCCAGCCTGGACTTGACGTTGGCGACGGCCTCGGGGTTCTCGGTCTCGAGCTTCGCGCGCAGCGCCTCGGCAGCCTCGGGGTTCTCTTCCTCGAGCTTCTGGATGTAGGCGACGACGTCACCGACGGTCCGCAGACCGGCGAGGTCCTCGTCCGGGATCTTCACGCCGTACTTGTCCTCGGTCTGAACGGCGATCTCAACCATCGACAGCGAGTCGATGTCCAGGTCGTCGACGAACGACTTCTCCGGGGTGACCTCGGAGGGCTCGATACCGGTGACCTCTTCGATGATCTCGGCGATACCGGCGATGATTTCTTCCTGACTGACGGCCACAGTTAGTTCCCTTCGTAATATGTTGTGTGTAAACCGATTTGACGTACTCAGTGGTTCTGGCGCGAAACCGGCGGATTAGAGATTCGCCAGTTCGTCCAGATCTGCGGGTGACTTGACGGCTCGCGTCGGAACCCCCCGAAGTTCGCGTTTGGCGATACCGGTCAGAGTGCCCGCGGGCGGGAACTCCACGATCGCCGTCACATTTTGTTCGCGCAACGTCGCAGTGCACAGGTCCCAGCGCACCGGACGGGTCAGCTGCGACACCAGGCTCTGCATCGCCGCGGCGGCGGATGCCACCGGCTGTCCGTCGAAGTTCGACAACAGCGTCGCGGTGGGCTCGGCCGTGGTGACCTTGGCTGCCGCGGCGGCGTAACCGTCCAGGGCAGGGGCCATGAACTCGGTGTGGAACGCTCCGGCGACGCCCAGCGCGCGGACGCGGGCCTTGGCCGGCGGGTCCTCGGCGAGCTTCTCCAACGCGGTCAACCGGCCGGCGGCCACGATCTGTCCGGCGGCGTTGCGGTTGGCCGGCACCAGGTCGAGCTGCTCGAGGCGGGTCAGCACCTCGGCCTCGTCGCCACCGAGCACGGCGGACATGCCGGTGGGCTCGGCGGCGCAGGCCTTGGCCATCTCGGCGCCGCGGGTGGCGGCCAGCATGACGGCGTCATCGGCGGCCAGCACACCGGCGATCGCGTAGGCCGCGATCTCGCCGACGGAGTGACCGGCGACAATGAGGTCCTGACCGGCCAGTAGGCCGCGCCGGGTGAGTTCCTGGTGAGCGAGCAGGGTCGCCGCAACGATCAACGGTTGAGCGATCGCCGTGTCGGTGATCTCTTCCGTCGATGCGACGGTGCCCAGCCGAGCCAGATCCAGGCCGCTGGCCTGGGACCAAGAGGCGATCTGGTCCGCCGCGCCGGGCAATTCCAGCCACGGCGCGAGCATTCCCTCGGTCTGGGAACCCTGTCCGGGAGCAAGCAACGCAATCACGTGTCTAAGAGAACACTGTGAAGAGGGGTTTGCGCGGTGTAACAGATTATGAACCTTGTCTTAGGTTTTTGTATACCTCCTACAAAATAGCTCCGTAAGCTACATGTTTGAGATACACCCGCGATCTGTCGGCTAAATCACAGTCCGCCCTTGTTGGACGCAATACCGCCTCTGACCGGGGACGGAAGCGGCGGCACGGGAATATTAGCGCTATTGGTGTTGGCGGTCGGATAGTTCAGTTGGCCGACCGTCGCGGCCACCCGGAGGACGTACGCATCGCGTGGTTGCGTGGGATCTCGCCCGGTGAAATCGGTGATCCGCTTGAGCCGGTAGCGGACGGTGTTTGGATGAACGAACAACTTCCTGGCACAAGCCTCAATCGCGCCGCCGGAATCTAAGAAAGCGTCCAGAGTCTCGACGAGGGTCGGACCGGCGTCGGCCAGCGGGCGCATCACGTCGGTGTGCAGCGCGACGATCGCCGACGCATCACCCATCAGTGCGCGTTCGGGCAGCAGCTCGCGGGCCAGCACCGGCCGCGGCGCCCCGCGCCAGCCCGGCACCGCGTTCATGCCCGAAATCGCTTCGCTGGCGCTGTGATAGGCCGCCGTCAACATGGGCGCCGTCGGCCCGATCACCACCGGGTCGTCGGAGAACGCGCCGAGCAGATCCTTCAAAAATTTGTCGGTCGGCGACAGCTGGCCGGACACGATCGCGACCAGCCAGGTGCCGTGCACGTCGGTCAGGGCCGCCCGACCGTGCCGAGCGGCGATGTCGCGGACGTCCTGACTGGCCCGCTCACTGCCGTCGATGTTGGCGCCGGCACGCCCGGGGGCAGGGGTGCCCACCACGACCGTCGCCGGCGCGGTGGTGTCCCAGTTCAGTGCGGCGGCCCGGGACAACAGCTCGGGGCCGGTGTCACCGCGCACGATGGCGTCGACGACGCTGGCTTCCATCCGGCTGTCCCAGGCGCCGCGCGCCTCGGCGGCGTCGGCGTACGCGGTGGCCGCGGTGAACGCGAGGTCGCGGCTGTATTTGAGGATGCCGACGGTGAGCGCGGTCAATTGCTCCTCGGACCGGGCCAGCAGCGGTACGACCTCTTCGAAGAACTCCATCGTGACCCGCACCATGTCCACGGTGTGGCGCAGGGCGATGCGGCGGGTCAGGTCCTGGGGGACCAGTTCAAAGGCCTTGGCGGTGTAGCTGACGTTGCTGTGCGGGTCCTGCATCCACTCCACGAAGTTGACCACCGCGGTCTGGACCACCAGGGCGACGCTGGCGCGCTGGGAGGCTTCCAGGTCGGCGAAGAAAGGCAGCCGCTCCTGCATGGCCGAGACGGCTTCGGTGGCCAACCGGCCGGAATACTGCTTGAGCCGCCGCAGCAGCGAGTCCGGAACGCTGTCCAGCATCTCTAACGGCGACCTGGTCGCAGACCCGAGGCGGCCGAGCTGAGCAAACTGGTTGTCGTTCACTCCTAAAAGCTACGCCTTATTTCTGGAAGATTCCGCCAAAGAGCCGGGTGCCGCGCGGCGCGCGTCGGACCAACCCGCTCGCCGAACGTCACACTGGCGTGGCGCTCGACGTCGTATGCCACGCTGGCGTGACGCTCGGCGAGAAGGGGCGTCGGCGCCCGGGGGCCGGCCCGCGGCTAAGTCGCCTCGCCGGCGTCGGCCTCCTGGCCAGACGCCGCCTGCACCTCGTCGATCTTGTACTGCTGGGCGGCCTTGACCGCCACCGACGAGTCGATTTCACCGTCCCGGGCCAGCGCCTGCAGCACCCCGACCACCACCGACTCGGCGTCGGTATTGAAGTAGCGGCGGGCGGCGGGCCGGGTGTCGGAGAAGCCGAACCCGTCGGTGCCCAACGTCAGGTAGGTGCCCGGCACCCACGGCCGGATCTGCTCGGGCACCGCCCGCATCCAGTCCGACACCGCGACAACCGGACCGCGGCTGTCGGCCAGCACCTTGGTGATGTAGGCCTCGCCGGCGGGCTGGTCGGGATGGCGGAGCCGTTCCTTCTCCACCGCCACGCCGTCCCGATTCAACTCGCCCCAGCTGGTCACCGACCAGACGTCGGCCGCGACGTCCCAGTCCTTGGCCAACAGGTCAGCCGCCTTGAGCGCGTCCGGCAGCGACACCCCGGAGGCCAGGATCTGCGCGGTGCTGGACCGTTCTTCCTTGGCCGCGCGATAGCGGTAGATGCCGCGCAGCAGCCCCTCGGGATCGAAGTCTTCCGGCTCGGGCGGCTGCGGGTAGGGCTCGTTGTAAAGGGTGATGTAGAAGTAGACGTTCTCCGGGTTCTCCCCGAACATCCGCTGCAGGCCGCTTTCGACGATGTAGGCGATCTCGAAGGCGAACGCCGGGTCGTAGGACACCACGGCCGGGTTGGTGGCGGCCAGCAGCAGCGAGTGCCCGTCGGCGTGCTGCAGGCCCTCACCGGTCAGCGTGGTGCGCCCGGCGGTGGCGCCGAGGACGAAGCCGCGGGCCATCTGGTCGGCGGCGGCCCACAAGCTGTCGCCGGTGCGCTGGAACCCGAACATCGAATAAAAGATGTAGACGGGGATCATCGGCTCGTTGTGGGTGGCGTACGAGGTGCCGGCCGCGGTGAACGAGCCCACCGACCCGGCCTCGTTGATGCCCTCGTGCAGGATCTGACCGACTTCACTCTCCTTATAGGCCAGCATCAGCTCGGCGTCGACGGAGGTGTACAGCTGTCCGAGGCGGTTGTAGATCTTCAGCGACGGGAACCAGGAGTCCATGCCAAAAGTGCGGGCCTCGTCGGGAATGATCGGGACGATCCGCTTTCCGATCTCCTTGTCCCGTAACAACTCTTTGAAGGTACGCACCAGCGCCATGGTGGTGGCGACCTCTTGGTTGCCCGAGCCTTTCTTGAGCGCTTTGTAGGTGTCGCGTCCGGGGAGTTTGAGCGTCTTGCTCTTGGTCGGGCGTTCCGGGACGAAGCCGCCGAGGGTGCGCCGCCGGTCGATCAGGTAACGGATCTCCGGGGCGTCGGGGCCGGGGTGGTAGGCTCGTTCACCGCGGCCGGCACCTCGTACGCCACCCACAACGAGC
>NZ_LZKQ01000197.1 GCF_001668675.1 Mycobacterium asiaticum
GGAGGGCTGGGCGTCGCTCGCCGAACGAATCGTGTTCCGCACCGACCGTCGCACGGCGGTGCGGGTGGGGGAGGAGTTGGCCATCGTGCCGCACCCGAACGAGGTGCGCCTCTTTGACAGCCGAACTGAAACCCGCGTGAGCTCGGCTTAACGGCGGCGACCCGGGTTAGCGCACCTGCGAGCGTCCCCGCTGCAACACCGCCTCGCGGTTCGCGGCGATGTCGTCGCCGCTGGTACGGAACTGGCGTGCCGCGGTGGCCTCCAACCAGAGCCCGCCGCTGGTCTGTGCGTCGTCGATCCGGTGGTAGGACGCCAGCAGCGCGCGGACCGCGTCCTGGTTGTTGCCGACGATAGACGCCGCGACCTGCCGGGCGGTGGGCAACAGCTGGTCGTGCGGAACCACCTCGGTGACCAGGCCCGCGCGCAGGGCGTCGGCGGCCGACAGGTAGTCGCCGGTCATGCTCATCCGCCGGGCCAGGCCCACGCCCACCTTCTGCGGCAGCCGCACGCTGAGCCCCCAGGTCGGCAGCAGGCCTACCCTGGCGTGGGTGTCGGCGAACCGCGCCTGCTCGGAGGCGATCAGGATGTCGCAGTACAGCGCCAGCTCCAGGCCGCCGGTGACCGCGGCGCCGTTGATCGCGCCGATCACCGGCTTGGTCAGCGCCGGCCACCGCGGCGAGATGTCCGGCAGCGCGGTCTGGCCGCCCAGCTCTTTGAGGTCCAGTCCGGCGCAGAACACCGGGTCGGCGCCGGTGACGATGATGACGTCGACGGCGTCGTCGCTCTCCGCGTCGGCCAGCGCGCCGAAGAACTGATCCCGCAGCGCCGAGGACAGCGCGTTGCGGGACTGCGGTCGGTTCAGGGTCAGGGTGCGTACCCGCTCGTCGGTGTCGATCAGCAGGATGTCGTCGGTCATGACGTTCACCGTAGCCACGCGCCGGTCGCCGGCATGGGCACCCCCGGGCGCGAGCAGACGCGAAAGCACCCGCACGCGCAGCGTGTCGGGGGCTTCCGCGTCTGCTCGCGCAACCCAACGCAACCCACCGCGGCGCCTATCGTGAAAGCATGTGCCGGAACATCACCGAACTGCGCGGGCTGGAACCGCCCGCCACCGCCGAGGAGATCGCGGCCGCGGCGCGCCAGTATGTCCGCAAGGTCAGCGGGATCACGCGTCCGTCGGTGGCCAACGCTGACGCGTTCGAAGCGGCGGTCGCCGAGGTCACCGCCACCACCGCCCGGCTGCTGGACGCCTTGCCGCAACGTCGCCAGCCGCCCAGGACCGTCCCGCCACTGCGCCGGCCCGAGGTCATCGCCCGGCTCGCGGGATCGCAGTGAGGCCGGCGCTTAAGGAGTGGAGCGCCGCCGTGCATGCGCTACTTGACGGGCGCCAGACCATCCTGCTGCGCAAGGGCGGCATCGGCGAAAAGCGGTTCGAGGTGGCCGCCCGGGAATTCCTGCTGTTCCCGACGACTGCGCACAGCCACGCGCAGCGGGTCCGGCCCGAGCACCGGGACCTGCTTGAACCCGCGGCCGACGACAGCACGGACGAACACATCGTCGTGCGGGCAGCGGCCAAAGTCGTTGCGGCGCTGCCGGTCAACCGGCCGGACGGCCTGGAACGGATCGAGGACCTGCACATCTGGACGGCGGAGTCGGTGCGCGCGGACCGGCTCGACTTCCGGCCCAAACACAAGCTCGCCGTGCTCGTCGTCGCCGCGGCCCCGCTCACCGAGCCGGTGCGGTTGAGCCGTACCCCGGACTATGCGGGCTGCACCAGCTGGGTGCAGCTGCCCGTCGAACCCGCGTTGGCTCAGCCGGTGCACGACGACGCCGCGCTAGCCGACATCGCCGCCCGGGTCCGCGAGGCCGTCGGCTGAGCCGGCGGGCAGCAGCAGCCGCGAATCCCCGAAGTGCACCGAATGGGTGGCCGCCCGCAGCTCACGCCCGGTCAGCAACGGTTCGCCGGTGCCCAGGTTGCGGGCATAGCGGGGGAACCAGCTACCCGCGATCAACACGCGGATGCGGGATCCCGCCTCGAACCGGTGCGCGATCGGATCCAGCTCGATGCGCACGGTGCGTTCGCCGTCGGCCAGCCGCCGGTAACCGTCGCTCACATTCCGGGACCGGCCCTTGGCGTCGACCTCGCTGACCCGGACGAACAGGTCGGCGTGGGGATTGTCGGAGCTGTGCGACAACTCGAGCACCGGGCTGCCGTACACGTAGAGGTCGGCGTCCAGGGCGGCCCCGGTGAAGCTGAGCACGTCGTCGCGCAGCGCCAGCTCCGTGTCGTCCCGGTAGCCACCCTTGGGCGACAGCAGCGGGCCGCCCGTGGTCGGAGTGGGATGAGCCGGGTCGTAGCGGAAGTTGGCCGGCCGGGTGTTGATCTCGGGCGGGGTGTCGCCCAGGTGGCCGTAGGGCTGCAGGTACAGCGACCGTTCGGTGGTCGCCGGCGGCCAGTCCGGCAGGTGGCGCCACCCCCGTCCGGTGACATAGACGCGGACGGGGCTCGGGCGCCGCGCCACCGGCGCGTCGCCCAGGTGGGTGTCCAGCCAATCCAGGGTCTCCCGCACGCATATCGCCAGTCCCTTGGTCAGCATCTGGATGTGCGTCCAGGGACCCACCGTCAGTGCGACGTCGACGTCACGGTCCCGCAGGTGCCGGTACTGCTGGATCGTCTGGCGCACGAAGATGTCCTGCCAGCCCGACAGCAACAGCACCGGGACCGACACCCGGTCCAGTGCGCCCGGGAAGCGCATCCGGTCCCAAAATGGGTCGGTGGCTTCGGTGTGTTCCAGCCACGACTCGAACCAGGGCGCGCCGGCCCCGAGCAGCTTGCGGGCCGATTTACCCAGCGGCACCTCGCTGGCGGCGCGGGACACTTTGCGGGGGGCGCGGATGCGGGCAATCAAGGCCCGGAGCCGGCGCGGATCCTCCTGGCGCGAGACCAGTTCGCTCCAGGCCAGGAAGTCGACCGAGAACGACCCGGTGCCCCACACGGATTCCTGGAAATCGTGCGGCCCCACCGTGATCACCGCCGCGGCCAGCTCGGGTGGCGGATCGTCAAGCAGCGCCCACTGAGTGAAGCCGAGGTAGGACACCCCGATCGTCGCGAAGCGGCCGGTGAACCATGGCTGCTGACGCAGCCACGCCACCGTGTCGGCGGCGTCGGGGGCTTCGTTGACCATCGGCTCGAACTCGCCGCCCGACCCGAAGGTGCCGCGCACGCTCTGCAGGACGACGTGGTAGCCGCGGGCGGCGTACAACCGCGCGAATGCCAGCGAGAACGGCAACGTGCGCCCGTACGGACCCCGCGCCAACAGGGTGCCGGCGGGAGTAGCCGTCTGGGGTGCGTAATGGTCGGCAACCAGGCGGACGCCGTCGCGCATCGGGATCTCGACGCGGGTGACGGTGAACCGGGTGCTGGCGCGGGGCAGACGCAACGCCGCGCCCAGCGCGCCCAGCGCGAACCGGCCGCCGGTGCTCAGTGGGCGCAACCGTGCCTGGTCGCGCCGCAGGGAAGTGATGCTCACATTCCCAGGTTAGGAAATCGACTCAGAACTTGTAGAACGGAGCGAGTTCGTTGGCGCGCTGCAGATTCGTGGACGGGCAGTCGACGTCCGGCTCCGAGTAGACCGTGGAGTAGAACAACGACTGCTGGATCACCCCGTAGTCGGTCTTGAAGGTGACCATGCAGGAGATGTACCAGAAGCTGTTGTGGTAGGTGGGCTTGAGCACCCAGTACTGGGCGGCGCGGTGGCCCTGGATCGTGGTCTCGATGGCGTCGGGCGGCAACGTCTGGGCGTAGGTGCGCCAGATGATCGGCTCGACCGCAACCTGGTAATTGCCGGCGTCGAACTGGCAACGCAGTCCCTCCAGCGCCTGCGGAGGTGTGTAGGCCAGGCCGAGCCGCTGGACGGCGTCGAACGGGATGTCAGTGCAGGGGTCGAAAGGGCTCGGATCGCTGGTCGCCACGATCGGGCTCTTCATGGTGGTTTCCATCGGTTGCGCGGTCGAGCGCAACTCGATGGCGCCGCGGCCGGCCGGGGGCGCCTGGTAGTGCCAGCCCGCTAAGCCCACCATGATCGCGGTGACCAGCGCGCTCAGCGCTGCAGCCAGGCGTACCTTGGCAAACACGACACCCCCTGCTCTCGGCAGTCCTATTGCCGGGAGTGTACAAGTAGCGTTCGCAACGTCACAGCGAAACCATTCACCTCGTCGCTAGGGTGGATAACCGTGGCAGGGCATGAGTCGGGCGGTGGGGGACAGCCGACGCTGTGGGCGGTGTCGGACCTGCACACCGGACACCTGGGCAATAAGCCCGTCACCGAGTCGCTGCACCCCTCGTCGCCGGACGACTGGCTGATCGTGTGCGGCGACGTCGCCGAACGCACCGACGAGATCCGCTGGGCGCTGGATCTGCTGCGCAGGCGCTTCGCCAAGGTGATCTGGGTGCCCGGCAACCACGAACTGTGGACCACCAACCGGGACCCGATGCAGATCTTCGGCCGCGATCGCTACGACTACCTGGTCAACATGTGCGACGAGATGGGTGTCGTCACTCCCGAGCACCCTTTCCCGGTATGGACCGAACGGGGCGGGCCGGCCACCATCGTGCCGATGTTCCTGCTCTACGACTACACATTTCTGCCTGCCGGTGCCGCCAGCAAGGCCGAGGGCCTGGCCATCGCGAAAGAGCGGAATGTGGTCTGCACCGATGAGTTTCTGCTCTCGTCGGAGCCGTATCCCACCCGCGACGCGTGGTGCCGCGAACGGGTCGCCAAGACCCGCGCCCGGCTGGAGGAGCTGGACTGGATGCAGCCCACCGTGCTGGTCAACCACTTCCCGCTGGTGCGTGAACCCTGCGAGGCGCTGTTCTATCCGGAGTTCTCGCTGTGGTGCGGAACCACCCTGACCGCCGACTGGCACACCCGTTACAACGCGGTGTGCTCGGTCTACGGTCACCTGCACATTCCGCGGACGACCTGGTATGACGATGTGCGGTTCGAGGAGGTGTCGGTGGGTTACCCGCGGGAGTGGCGGCGCCGCAAGCCCTACAGCTGGTTGCGCCAGGTGTTGCCGGATCCGCAGTACGCACCCGGCTACCTGAACGACTTCGGTGGTCACTTCGTGATCACCCCCGAGATGAGGGCGCAGGCCACCCAGTTCCGGGAACGGTTGCGGCAGCGGCAGAACCGGTGACGGCGCGCACGCTGGTATCGCCGCTGCTGCCCAACACGCTGGCCGGGGACATGGGCTACGCCGAGCTGTATACGGATCCGCCGGGGCTCACGCCACTGCCCGAGGAGGAGCCGCTGATCGCCAAATCGGTGGCCAAGCGGCGCAGCGAATTCATCACCGTCCGGCACTGCGCACGCGTCGCGCTGGGCGAACTGGGTGTGCCGCCGGCGCCGATCCTCAAGGGCGACAAGGGCGAACCATGCTGGCCGGACGGCATCGTCGGCAGCCTGACCCACTGCACCGGCTACCGGGGCGCGGTCGTCGGGCGCAGCGAGGCGGTGCGGTCGGTCGGCATCGACGCCGAACCGCACGACGTGTTGCCCAACGGCGTGCTGGACGCGATCAGCCTGCCCGCCGAGCGCGCCGAGATTCCTCAGGCCATGCCGGACGGTCTGCACTGGGACCGAATCTTGTTCTGCGCCAAGGAAGCCACTTACAAAGCCTGGTTTCCGCTGACCAAGCGGTGGCTGGGCTTCGAGGACGCGCACATCACCTTTGCGGCCGATTCGGCCGACAGCGGCCGGTTCGTCTCACGCATCCTGATCGACCCCGCCGCCCTGTCCGGCCCGCCGCTGGCATCGCTGGCCGGACGTTGGTCGGTGGAGCGGGGTTTGGTGTTGACGGCGATCGTGCTGTGAGCGCGCCCGGCCCCGGCCTGGTGATCGTCGACAAGCCGGCCGGGATGACCAGTCATGACGTGGTGGGACGCTGCCGGCGCATCTTCGCCACCCGCCGGGTGGGGCATGCCGGCACGCTGGACCCGATGGCCACCGGGGTGCTGGTCGTCGGCATCGAGCGGGCCACCAAGATCCTCGGCCTATTGACCGCAACCGACAAGTCCTACACCGCCACCATTCGGCTGGGCCAGTCGACAACTACCGAGGACGCCGAAGGTGAACTGCTGCAATCGGTTTCGACCGAGCACAGCACCGGCGAGGCCATAGCGGCCGCCGTCGCGAACCTGCGTGGTGACATCAGCCAGATCCCTTCGGCGGTCAGCGCGATCAAGGTCGGCGGCCGCCGGGCCTACCAATTGGCCCGCGAAGGCCAGGCCGTCGAGCTGCAGGCCAGGCCGGTGCGCATCGACCGCTTCGACATCACCGCGGTGCGGCGCGGGCCGGACGTCGTCGACCTCGACGTGGCCGTCGACTGCTCGTCGGGAACCTACATCCGGGCGCTGGCCCGCGACCTCGGCGATGCGCTGGCGGTGGGGGGTCACCTGACGGCGCTGCGGCGCACCCGGGTGGGCCGCTTCCACCTGAGCCGGGCGGTGTCGCTCGACGAGCTCGCGGAGCGCCCGCGGCTGAGCCTGAGCCTGGACGAGGCCTGCCTGCTGATGTTTCCCCGCCGCGATCTCGGTGCCGAAGAGGTCGACGCGACCGCCAACGGCCGGCCGCTCACCGCCGCCGGAATCGACGGCGTTTACGCAGCCAGCGACGCCGACGGCCGGGTCATCGCGCTGTTGCGGGACGAGGGGGAGCGGACCAGGTCGGTGGTGGTGATTCGCCCGGCCACTCTGTAGCGCCGAGCGTGGGCCTGCGGTAGGTGAAACGGCCTCCGCGCCGCCATAGGCGCCACGTTCGGCGCCGGAGCGGTTTGGCAGACTGTGCTCAGCCGCGTGGGAAGGGGCAACGATGCCTAGTAAGAGCGCCAACAAAGTATTCGTCGTCGGTGTCGGGATGACGAAATTCGAGAAGCCGGGCCGCCGCGAAGGCTGGGACTACCCGCAGATGGCCAAGGAGTCCGGCACCAAAGCCCTAGCAGACGCCGGGGTCGACTACTCCGAGATCGAGCAGGGCTACGTCGGGTATTGCTCGGGTGACTCCACCTCCGGGCAGCGCGCCCTCTACGAACTGGGCATGACGGGCATCCCGATCGTGAACGTCAACAACAACTGCTCGACGGGCTCCACCGCCTTATACCTTGGCGCGCAAGCGATTCGCGGTGGCCTGGCCGACTGCGTGCTCGCGCTGGGGTTCGAGAAGATGCAGCCCGGGGCGCTGCAGGGCGGCGCCCAGGACCGGGAATCGCCGATGGGCCGGCACGTCAAGGCGCTGGCCGAGATCGACGAATTCGCCTTCCCGGTGGCGCCGTGGATGTTCGGGGCGGCCGGGCGCGAGCACATGAAGAAGTACGGCACCACCGCCGAGCACTTCGCCAAGATCGGCCTGAAGAACCACCGGCACTCGGTCAACAACCCGTACGCGCAGTTCCAGGAGGAGTACACCCTCGACGACATCCTGGCGGCGAAGATGATCTCCGATCCGCTGACCAAACTGCAGTGCTCGCCCACCTCCGACGGTTCGGCCGCGGTGGTGCTGGCCAGCGAGGAGTACGTCGCTGCGCACGACCTCGCCGGCCAGGCCGTGGAGATCGTGGGTCAGGCGATGACCACCGACTTCGAGTCAACCTTCGACGGCAGCGCCCGCAACATCATCGGTCATGACATGAATGTGCAAGCGGCGCAACGGGTTTACCAACAGTCCGGGCTCGGCCCGGAGGACTTCCAGGTGATCGAGCTACACGACTGCTTCTCCGCCAACGAGCTGCTGCTCTACGAAGCGCTCGGCCTGTGCGGCGAAGGCGAGGCCCCGAAGCTGATCGACGACGACCAGACCACCTACGGCGGACGCTGGGTGGTCAATCCTTCGGGCGGGCTCATCTCCAAGGGACACCCGCTGGGGGCGACCGGGCTGGCGCAGTGCTCGGAATTGACCTGGCAGCTGCGCGGCACCGCCGACAAGCGTCAGGTCGACAATGTGACGGCGGCGCTGCAGCACAACATCGGTCTGGGCGGCGCGGCCGTCGTCACCGCCTACCAGCGCGCCGAGCGGTAGGGCCTAGCCGACCACCCAGATCGACCGGGCCGCCGGACTGCCCAGATCGACGGTGGTCGCCGCGCCGTCGTCGGATTCGATCGACACCGAGATCATCCCGGCGAACTCACGGCGGGCCAGCACCCGCACCCGCGAGTCCAGGTTGATGCCGACGCTGTCGAAGTACCGCAGCATCTCCGGGTCGGCGTCGGAGATGCGGGCGATCTTTCCGGTGTCGCCGTCGTCGCAGACCCACAATTGCCGGGCCGGCGGGGTAGGCACCTGACCGTCGGTGGCCGGGATTGGGTCACCGTGCGGATCGCGCTGGGGAAAGCCCAGCTTGGCGTCGATCCGGGCCATCATCCGATCCGAGACGGCGTGCTCGAGGATCTCGGCCTCGTCATGCACCTCGTCCCAGCCGTAGCCGAGCTCGTCGACCAAAAACGTTTCCAGCAACCGGTGCCGGCGCACCATCGCCAACGCCGCGCGCCGTCCCGACTCGGTCAGCGTCACCGCGCCGTATTTCTCGTGGTCGACCAGACCCTGCTCGGCGAGGCGGCGGATGGACTCCGAGGCGGTGCTGGCGGACACCCCGAGCTTTTCGGCCAGCAGCTTGGTGCTCACCTTCTGCGGAGCCCCGTCCGGCGACCACTCCTGGACCGTCCAAATGACTTTCAGGTAGTCCTGGGCGACCGCGGTGAGCCCGCCAGGCTCTTCGTCAGCCCTCACAACAACAAATCTTAGGCAACGCAGGCCTAAATCCGCGTCGCGGCGGGCGGGTTGCCTGCCACGAGATTTGTCGCGGACGGTCACGCCGTAGGCTTGCGATCGTGCAGCGGTGGCGTGGCCAGGACGAGATCCCCACGGACTGGGGCAGATGCGTGCTGACCATAGGGGTCTTCGACGGTGTGCACCGGGGGCATGCCGAGCTGATTGCGCACGCGGTGAAAGCGGCTCGTGCCCGCGACGTGCCGTCGGTGCTGATGACCTTCGACCCGCACCCGATGGAGGTCGTCTACCCCGGCAGCCACCCGGCGCAGCTGACCACCCTGACCCGCCGCGCCGAATTGGTCGAGGAGCTCGGCATCGACGTCTTCCTGGTCATGCCGTTCACGCCCGACTTCATGAAGCTCACTCCCGAGCGCTACGTGCACGAGCTGCTGGTCGAGAACCTGCACGTGGTGGAGGTGGTGGTGGGTGAGAACTTCACCTTCGGCAAGAAGGCGGCGGGCAACGTCGAGACCCTGCGCCGCGCGGGTGAGCGGTTCGGGTTCGCGGTCGAGTCGATGTCGCTGTTGTCCGAACACCACAGCAACGAGACCGTGACGTTCTCGTCGACCTACATCCGGTCCTGTGTGGACGCCGGCGACATGGGCGCGGCCAGCGAGGCGCTGGGCCGCCCGCACCGCGTCGAGGGTGTGGTGGTGCGCGGCTACGGGCGCGGTGTGGAGCTGGGCTATCCGACCGCGAACGTGGCGCCGCCTATGTATGCCGCGATCCCGGCCGACGGCGTGTACGCCGCCTGGTTCACGGTGCTCGGACACGGGCCGGCCACCGGCACCGTCGTCCCCGGCGAGCGCTACCAAGCCGCGGTGTCGGTCGGCACCAATCCGACGTTCTCCGGCCGCACCCGCACGGTGGAGGCGTTCGTCCTGGACGCCGACGCGGACCTGTACGGCCAGCACGTCGCGCTGGACTTCGTCGCCCGCATCCGCGGCCAGCTGAAGTTCGACTCGGTGCCCGACCTGATCAAAGAGATCGGCAACGACACCGAGCGGACCCGTGCGCTGCTGAGTTAGTCGGTGACCGGGGCGCGCTGCTAGACTGCCCGACGACATCGGCGCGTGCTGCGGTTCGCGGTGGCCGCGCCGGGAAAATCCTGATCGCGGACCTATTGATGGAGTTGTTTCGTGGCGCTTACTGCCGAGCAGAAAAAAGAAATTCTGAAGTCCTACGGTCTGCACGAGACCGACACCGGATCGCCGGAGGCGCAGATCGCGCTGTTGACCAAGCGCATCGCGGACCTCACCGAGCACCTCAAAGTCCACAAGCATGACCACCACTCGCGCCGCGGCTTGTTGCTGCTGGTGGGGCGCCGCAAGCGGCTGGTCAAGTACCTCACACAGGTGGACGTGGAGCGTTACCGTTCGCTGATCGAGCGCCTGGGTCTGCGCCGCTGAACCGTGGCGCGATGCGCGCCCTGATCGCGCTAGCCGGCGTGGTCGGCGCATTGACGGGGTGTTCGGCGGGGAACAAAGTACCCAACCTGACCGAATTCAAAGTGGGGGAGTGTCTCAGTCTCGGCGGGACGCCCGACCGTCCGGAAGCCGCCAAGGCCCTGTGCGGTGGCCCCCAGTCCAACTTCAAGGTTGCGGCTCTCGTCGGTGACCGGGCCGAATGCCCGACCGACGTGGACTCCTACTACACGGCGCACAACTCGATGAGCGGCGACCGCAACACGCTGTGCCTGGACATCGACTGGGTGATCGGCGGTTGCATGAGCGTCGACCCGCACCACCGCACCGACCCGGTCCGCGTCGACTGCGGCGATGCCTCGGTGCCGCACCGGCATCGCGCCACTCAGATCCTGCGTGATCTCAATGCGCCCGTCAGCGTCGACCAGTGCGCCAGCGGGCTCGGCTACGCCTACCCGGCGCGCCGGTTCGCCGTGTGCGTCGAAGACGTCAGCAACGGACCTCGCACGTAGATTCGTAGAGGTCGGGGGTACCCGGTGTACAGTTAGGACGTTCTGGGCCGTGTCGGCCCGAACAGCTGGTACGGTCCACGCAGATCCGCATGTGCCGTTCCAGCGAGTCGCTGAGCATGTCGCGAGCGAGCAGCCCGGTCTGATCGGGCGGTCTTCGGTAGTGGCTGCCGGGCTCCCCGGGATTAAGAGGGAAGGTCGGCCGCTTCGATCGATGGCCGTAGCCGCATTCAGACTCCGCTTCTTGGTGCTCTCGCCGAGCACGCTTCGTGTTGCGCACCGACTCGCGAAACAGCTGAATGACAGAGAGGCCGCACTGACGTCATGTCTGCGACTGAAATTGAAGAAGGTGTGTTCGAGACGACCGCCACGATCGACAACGGAAGCTTCGGTACCCGCACCGTCCGTTTCGAGACCGGCCGCCTGGCCCAACAAGCCGCCGGCGCCGTCGTCGCCTACCTCGACGACGAGAACATGCTGCTGTCGGCGACGACCGCCAGCAAAAACCCCAAGGACCATTTCGACTTCTTCCCGCTGACGGTGGACGTCGAAGAGCGGATGTATGCCGCCGGTCGCATCCCCGGCTCGTTCTTCCGCCGCGAGGGCCGCCCGTCCACCGACGCGATCCTGACCTGCCGGCTCATCGACCGCCCGCTGCGCCCGTCGTTCGTCGACGGCCTGCGCAACGAGATCCAGGTCGTCGTGACGATCCTGAGCCTGGACCCCAACGACCTGTACGACGTGCTGGCGATCAACGCGGCGTCGGCCTCCACCCAGCTGGGTGGCCTGCCGTTCTCCGGGCCGATCGGCGGCGTGCGCGTCGCTCTGATCGACGGCACCTGGGTCGCTTTCCCCACCGTCGAGCAACTCGAGCGTGCCGTGTTCGACATGGTGGTCGCGGGCCGCATCGTCGGCGACGGTGACAGCAAGGACGTCGCGATCATGATGGTCGAGGCCGAGGCCACCGAAAGCGTCATCGAACTCATCGAGGGCGGCGCGCAGGCGCCGACCGAGACCGTCGTCGCCGAGGGGCTGGAAGCCGCCAAGCCATTCATCTCCGCGCTGTGCACCGCGCAGCAGGAGCTCGCCGACGCGGCCGCCAAGCCCACCAGCGACTACCCGGTCTTCCCGGCCTACGAAGAAGACGTGTACTACTCGGTGGCCTCGGTGGCCACCGACGAGCTGGCCAGGGCGCTGAGCATCGGCGGCAAGGCCGAGCGCGATCAGCGCACCGACGAGCTCAAGGCCGAGGTCCTCGAGCGGCTCGCCGGGACCTACGAAGGCCGGGAGAAAGAGGTCAGCGCCGCGTTCCGCTCGCTGACCAAGAAGCTGGTCCGCCGGCGCATCCTCACCGACCACTTCCGCATCGACGGCCGCGGGATCACTGACATCCGCGCACTGTCGGCCGAGGTCGCGGTGGTGCCGCGGGCGCACGGCAGCGCCCTGTTCGAGCGCGGCGAGACCCAGATCCTGGGCATCACCACGCTGGACATGATGAAGATGGCCCAGCAGATCGACTCGCTGGGACCGGAAACCTCCAAGCGGTACATGCACCACTACAACTTCCCGCCCTATTCGACCGGTGAAACCGGCCGGGTGGGCTCGCCCAAGCGGCGCGAAATCGGGCACGGCGCGCTGGCCGAGCGCGCCTTGATGCCGGTGCTGCCCAGCGTCGAGGAGTTCCCCTACGCCATCCGGCAGGTGTCGGAGGCACTGGGCTCCAACGGCTCCACCTCGATGGGTTCGGTCTGTGCGTCCACGCTGGCGCTGCTGAACGCCGGGGTGCCGCTGAAGGCGCCGGTGGCCGGCATTGCGATGGGACTGGTGTCGGACGAGGTCGAAGGTGAGACCCGCTACGTCACCCTCACCGACATCCTGGGTGCCGAGGACGCGTTCGGCGACATGGACTTCAAGTGCGCCGGCACCAAGGACTTCGTCACCGCGCTGCAGCTGGACACCAAGCTGGACGGCATTCCGTCCCAGGTGCTTGCGGGTGCGTTGGCCCAGGCCAAGGACGCGCGCCTGACCATCCTCGAGGTGATGGCCGAGGCGATCGATGCCCCGGACGAGATGAGCCCGTACGCGCCCCGCGTCACCACCATCAAGGTGCCGGTGGACAAGATCGGCGAGGTCATCGGACCCAAGGGCAAGGTGATCAACGCGATCACCGAGGAGACCGGCGCGCAGATCTCCATCGAGGACGACGGCACCGTGTTCGTCGGGGCCACCGACGGGCCGTCCGCCCAGGCCGCGATCGACCGGATCAACGCCATCGCCAACCCGCAGCTGCCGACGGTGGGCGAGCGGTTCCTCGGAACCGTCGTCAAGACAACCGATTTCGGTGCGTTCGTGTCGCTACTGCCGGGTCGCGACGGCTTGGTCCACATCTCCAAGCTGGGCAAGGGCAAGCGCATCGCCAAGGTCGAGGACGTGGTCAACGTCGGCGACAAGCTGCGCGTCGAGATCGCCGACATCGACAAGCGAGGCAAGATCTCGCTGGTCCTGGTGGAAGACGACAGCGCCGGCGCCGCGACCGCCGACTCCGGAGCAGCGCCAGCCGCAGATGCCGCGACGGTCAGCAGCTGACCCCGGGGGCGCCCCGGCTCCGGAAAAAGGAGGAGTGCGCCGCACCACCCTGCCCGGCGGTCTGCGCGTCGTAACCGAATACCTGCCCGCGGTGCGGTCCGCATCGGTCGGCGTCTGGGTCGGGGTGGGTTCGCGCGACGAGGGCACCACGGTGGCCGGCGCGGCGCACTTTCTCGAGCACCTGCTGTTCAAGTCGACGCCAACCCGCACGGCGGTGGACATCGCGCAGGCGATGGACGCCGTTGGCGGGGAGCTCAACGCGTTCACCGCCAAGGAGCACACCTGCTACTACGCGCACGTGCTGGACAGTGACCTGGCGCTGGCCGTCGACCTGGTCTCCGATGTGGTGCTCAACGGCCGGTGCGCGGCCGACGACGTCGAGTTGGAACGCGACGTCGTCCTCGAGGAGATCGCGATGCGCGACGACGACCCCGAGGACGCGCTGGCCGACATGTTCATGACGGCGCTGTTCGGGGACCACCCGGTGGGCCGGCCGGTGATCGGCAGCGCGCAGTCGGTGTCTTCGATGTCGCGTGCGCAGCTGCACTCGTTTCACCTGCGGCGCTACACCCCGGAGCGGATGGTCGTGGCCGTGGCCGGCAATGTCGATCACGACGAGGTCGTCGCGCTGGCGCGAACGCATTTCACCGACCGGTTGATCCGCGGCCGTCGCCCGGCGGCGCCCCGCAAGGGGGCGGGCCGGATCGTCGGCAACCCGGGCCTGGTGCTGGGCAAGCGTGACGCCGAGCAGACCCATGTCTCGCTGGGCGTGCGCACCCCGGGCCGCGGCTGGGAGCACCGCTGGGCGCTCTCGGTGCTGCACACCGCCCTGGGCGGCGGGCTGAGTTCCCGGTTGTTCCAGGAGGTTCGCGAGTCACGCGGCCTGGCCTACTCGATCTACTCGGCGCTGGACATCTTCGCCGACAGCGGTGCGCTCTCGGTGTACGCGGCGTGCCTGCCGGACCGGTTCACCGACGTGATGCGGGTGACCGGCGAGGTGCTGGAATCGGTTGCGCGCGACGGCATCACCGAGGACGAATGCCGCATCGCCAAGGGTTCCCTGCGCGGCGGGCTGGTGCTGGGTCTGGAGGATTCCGGGTCACGGATGAGCCGCATCGGCCGCAGTGAGCTGAACTACGGCGCCCACCGCACCATCGAGCACACCTTGCGGCAGATCGAAAGGGTCACGCTCGACGAGGTCAACGACGTCGCCCAGCGGCTGCTGAGCAAGCGCTTCGGCGCCGCCGTCCTGGGCCCCTACAGCGCGAAACGACAGCTGCCCCAACAACTTCGAGCGATGGTAAGTTAGCCCGATGGTATTGGGTTTTTGGGATATCGCCGCGCCCATCGTGGGTGCGCCGATGGCCGGCGGCCCGGGTACTCCCGCGCTGGCCGCGGCGGTGTCGAATGCGGGCGGCCTCGGTTTCGTCGCCGGGGGCTACCTGAGCGCCGAGCAGTTCGCCGAGGACATCGCTAAAGCGCGCGCGGCGACCACCGGCCCGATCGGGGCTAACCTGTTCGTGCCGCAGCCCAGCGTCGCGGACTGGGTGCAACTGGAGTACTACGCCGAAGACCTCGAAGAGGTGGCCGATCATTACCACGTCGAGGTGGGCCACCCCGTCCACGGCGACGACGACGATTGGGAACGCAAGCTCGAGGTGGTGGCCGATGTCCGCCCCGAGATGGTGTCCTTCACCTTCGGGTCGCCGCCACCCGATGTCATCCGCCGGCTGAGCGCGCTGGGGTTGCTGGTATCGGTCACCGTGACCTCGGCCTACGAGGCCGGCGTGGCCGTCGCGGCCGGCGCGGACAACCTGGTGGTCCAAGGTCCCGCGGCCGGCGGGCACCGCGGCACCTTCGCCCCCGACATGGAGCCGGGTACCGAGTCGCTGCACCAACTGCTCGACCGGATCGGCGCCGCCCACGACGTGCCGCTGATCGCGGCGGGCGGGCTGGGCACGGTGGAAGCCATCGCGGCGGTGCTGCGCCGGGGCGCGGTCGCCGCGCAGGTCGGCACCGCGCTGCTGCTCGCCGACGAAGCCGGTACGCACCCGGCCTATCGCGTCGCCCTGAAGAACCCGGCATTCGACTCGACCGTGGTCACCCGCGCGTTCTCCGGCCGGTACGCCCGCGGTCTGGCGAACAACTTCACCCGGCTGCTGGATCACGTTGCGCCGCTGGGTTATCCGGAGGTGAACCAGATGACCAAGCCGATCCGGGCGGCAGCCATCCGGGAAGAGGATCCGCACGGCACGAATCTGTGGGCGGGCGAAGCCTACCGGGAGGCGTCCACCGGCCCGGCCGCCGATATCGTCACGGCCCTGGCCCCGTACGTGCGGTAGGCGATCAGGCTGCCAGCACGGTGGCCGGATCGGTGAACGGCAACTCGAGGTCGGCGGCCACCTGCTCCGACACCAGTGCTCCGTCGTGCGTCGAAAGGCCTTTGGCCAGAGCGGGATCCGACCGGCACGCGCCCTGCCAACCCTGGTCGGCCAGCTTGAGCACATAGGGCATGGTCGCGTTGGTCAGCGCATAGGTCGACGTCTTGGGTACCGCGCTGGGCATGTTCGCCACGCAGTAGAACAGCGTGTCGTGCACCGCGAAGGTCGGGTCGTCGTGGGTGGTGGGCCGGGAATCCTCGAAGCATCCGCCCTGATCGATTGAGACGTCCACCAGCACTGCCCCGGGTTTCATTTCCGCGACAAGGGAATTGGAGATCAGGCTGGGAGCTTTGGCGCCTGGCACCAGAACCGCGCCGATCACCAGCTCGGCGCGTTTGACCGCACCTTCGAGCTCGTAGCGCGATGAGTAGCGGGTGCTGATTCGCCCGGCGAACTCCGCGTCCAGCAACCGGAGTTTGTTGATGTTGACATCGAGCAGCATCACCGACCCGCCCATGCCGCTTGCGACTCGGGCGGCGTTGTAACCCGCTGTGCCGCCGCCGATCACCACGATGTCGGCGGGCTTGACACCTGGCACCCCGCCCATCAGCACACCGCGCCCGCCCTGGGTCCGCATCAGGTGGTACGCGCCGACCTGAGCGGCGAGCCGTCCGGCCACCTCGCTCATCGGCGCCAGCAACGGCAACGCGCCGTCGGCGGTCTGCACGGTCTCGTAGGCGATCGAGGTGGTTCCGGCGGACAGCAGGGCTTCGGTGCAGGACCGCGACGCGGCGAGATGGAGATACGTGAACAGTGTCTGATGCCGTCGCAGGTTGCCGTATTCGGCTGGAATCGGCTCTTTCACCTTGAGAATCAAATCGGCGTCGGCCCATACCTGCGCGGCGGTGGCCAGCATCTGGGCGCCGGCCGCTTTGAACTCCGCGTCGGTGATCGAAGATCCTTCACCGGCGCCGGCCTGGACCACCACGTCGTGTCCGCGGTGGGTCAGCGCGGCGACGCCGGCGGGGGTGATGGCAACCCGGAACTCGTTGTTCTTGGCCTCGGTCGGAATGCCTACTCGCATGCTGGCCTCCTGCCGGAGATCGGGTTGTCCCCCTCAATTGTGTAGAAGATCGCGCGGGTGCGCGACTCTCTCGCGGATGGGAGTCGTGGCTATGATCGCCCGATGAGCGAACCATCAGCTTCGGCAACCGTGCAGATCGCAGCCACTCCGGAGGCGGTGTACGGCATGATCACCGACCTTCCGACCCTGGCCGAGTTGGCCGAGGAGGCGGTGTCGATGGAATGGCGCAAGGGCGAGGCGGTCACCGAGGGGGCGGTGTTCGTCGGCCACAACGAAAACGGTCGCAAGCGCTGGACCACCAAGTGCACGGTGACCGACGCGGACCCGGGACGTGCGTTCGCGTTCGAAGTCCGGCACACGGTGCTGCCCATCGCGCGCTGGCAGTACGACATCGAGCCGCAGGCCGACGGCGGCTGCCGTGTCACCGAAAGCACTTGGGATCGGCGGCCCGGCTGGTTCCGCAAGCTCGCCAAACAGGCCACCGGCGTCGCGGACCGGGACGCCGAAAACCGCAAGAACATCGACATCACGCTGCGGCGCCTCAAGGAGCGCGCCGAGAAAAGGTAGTACCGCGGGTACCGCATACCTGCCCGTTTCAGTACACTTGCCTTCAAGCGAGGCAAGGGGGCCACAATGTCGATCGTCGATGACCGGGCCGTGGGCCCACATTCCCGAGAATCGGACGCCGCTGACCACGAGCGGCTCGTCCTCGAGGCGCGCAACGTCGAGTTCGACTGGTTTGACCTGCCGTTCCACTATGTTCCCGGCGAGCCGTTGGCCACCCACGTGCTCAACGTCCTGCACCTGCTGCTGCCCGCCGGCGAGGAGTTTTTCGTCCAGGTCTTCAAGAAGACCCTGCCGCTGATCAAGGATGACCAGCTGCGGCTGGACGTCCAGGGTTTCATCGGCCAGGAGGCGATGCACTCGCAGGCGCATTCGGGAGTGCTGGCGCACTTCGACGCTCAAGGCGTCGACTTGACCCCGTTCACCGACCAGATCAGGTGGCTGTTCGAGCAACTGCTCGGCGAGCGGCCCCATCGCAGCGAGCGTCGCCGGCACAGCTGGCTGCTCGAGCAGGTCGCGTTCATCTCGGCGATCGAGCACTACACCGCCGTGCTGGGCGAGTGGATCCTGGATTCGCCGGCCCTGGACGCGGTGGGTGCGCATCCGGTGATGCTGGACATGTTGCGCTGGCACGGCGCCGAGGAAGTCGAGCACAAGGCCGTCGCGTTCGACACGATGAAGCATCTGCGGGCCGGGTATTGGCGGCAGGTACGGGCGCAGTTCGCGGTGACACCGGTGCTGCTGCTGCTGTGGATCCGCGGCGTGAAGTTCATGTTCTCGGTGGACCCGTGCGTGCCGGCCGGCACCAAGCCGCGCTGGCGCGACTATTTCAGGGCGGCGCGCCGGGGCCTGGTCCCCGGACCCTTCCGGTTGATCCGGGTGGTCGGGTCCTATTACCGGCCCGGCTTCCACCCGTCCGAGCTGGGTGGGCTGGACCGCGCCGTGAACTACCTTGCCGTGTCGCCGGCCGCGCGGGCGTCGCACTGACCTATGACGATCGCTACCGCGTCCGACGGTGTCGCCCTGGCGGTGCACCGGTACAACGACATCGATCCCGATCGCCCCACGATTCTGGCGATTCACGGCTATCCCGACAACCACCGGATCTGGGACGGTGTGGCCGAGGCGCTGTCCCAGCGCTACAACGTGGTGGCCTACGACGTCCGCGGCGCCGGTGAATCATCGTCTCCGGCAAAGCGTTCCGGATACCGGCTGCCGCAACTGATATCCGACGTGGCCACGGTGATCGACAGCCTCGGCGTGGATCGGGTGCATCTGCTGGCGCACGACTGGGGCTCGGTGCAGGGCTGGGCGGCGGTCACGGACGACTCGGTCTCACCCAAGGTGGCGTCCTTTACGTCCATCTCCGGCCCCCATCTGGAGTACGCGGGCCGGTTCCTGCATTCGGCCCGCGCGCCGCGGGCCGCCGCCGGGGTGGCGCGGCAGATCCTGGCGTCGGGATACATCTGGTTCTTCCTGTGCCCGGGGGTTCCTGAACTGGCCTTCCGCTCCGGACTGGGCGTGAAAGTCGTTGAGGCTTTTGGTCGCATCGGACAGTCGAGCATCCGAACCCGTCGCGAGTCGCCGCCGCGCTCGATCGGTGACTATGTCAACGGGCTGAACCTGTACCGGGAGAACCTGCCGGGTCCGCTGGTGTCACCGGGTGACGAGCTGCCGCGGACCGGCGTCCCGGTGCAGGTGCTGGTACCAAGCAAGGACGCATTCATCACCGGTGCGCTGCAGCGGTTCATGGGCGCGATGACCTCCGGTGGCAGGGTGGTTCCGGTGCAGGGCGGGCATTGGGTGGTGACATCGCGTCCCGATGTGGTCGCCCGATTGGTCGGGGAGTGGGTCGAACGCGTCGATGGTGCTGTTCCGGATGCGGGGCCGTCGCAGATGCGCAGTGGCCCAAGGGATGTCCGAGGAAAGCTGGCGCTGGTCACCGGCGCGGGCGCGGGCATCGGCCGCGCGACCGCCGTCGAACTGGCCCGCAACGGCGCCCACACGGTGGTGATCGTGGACCGGGACCTGACCGCCGCCAACGAGACCGCGGACGCCGTGCGTGCCGCGTGCGCCGAGGCCGCTGTGTACCAGGTCGACGTCACCGATGAGGCGGCGATGAATGACCTTGCCGCGCAAGTGCGTGACAAGCACGGCGTGGTCGACATCCTGGTGAACAACGCCGGGATCGGCATGGCCGGGCGGTTCCTGGAGACTACACCGGAACACTGGGACGCCATCATGGCGGTCAACGTACGCAGCGTCATCACCGGCAGCCGGGCCTTCGGCGCTCAGATGGTGGAGCGCGGCGAGGGCGGGACGATCATCAACATCTCGTCGGCCTCGGCGTTCCTGCCGTCGAAATCCATGGTCGCCTACACCACCACGAAGGCGGCGGTGCTGGCCTTCAGCGAGGCGCTGCGTGCCGACTTCGCCGACGAGGGCATCACCGTGACCGCGGTGTGTCCCGGCTTCGTCAACACCAACATCGCCAAAAGCACCGTGTACGCCGGGATGTCGGCCGAACAGCAGGAGCGGGCCCGGGCGAAGGCCGACGCGACGTACCGGCGGCGGAACTTCACCCCCGAAGCCACCGCGCGGGCGATCGTCAAATCCATCAAGACCGGCCCGCCGGTATTGCCGGTGGCACCGGAGTCGTGGCTGGGTTACGCGATGCGGCGGATCAGTCCGTCGGCGATCCGGCTGCTGGCCCGGCTGGATATCCGCCAGAAGTAGGGATTGACGGTGCCGGACAGCATTTGGACGAGCAGGCCCGCCGATCTGTACCGGCGGCGCGAGCGTGATCGCTTCTACACCGTGCTGTGGGGGGTGCGCACGGTGATGGGCGCACTCTCGGCGGCGTCCCGGTGGAAGCCTTCGCGGGTGCCGGTGGTGCGAAGGACGCACAGCGCCAAGGTCATTGAGCGCACACTCGTCGCGCCTGATGTGGTCGCACTGACCTTGGCCGACCCGGACGGGGGTCTGCTGCCGTCCTGGACGCCCGGCGGGCACATCGACGTCCAGTTGCCCTCGGGCCGTCGCCGGCAGTACTCGCTGTGCGGCCCGCCCGGACGGCGCACCGACTACCGCATCGCCGTCCGCCGCATCCCCGACGGCGGCGGCGGTTCGATCGAGATGCACGACGCGTTCGAGGTGGGCTCCACGCTGGTTTTCGAAGGCCCGCGCAACGCGTTCTATCTCGGCACCTCCGAGCACGACGTGCTGTTCGTGATCGGCGGCATCGGCGTGACACCGATCCTGCCGATGATTCGCGCGGCCGCGCAGCGCGGAATCAGTTGGCGGGCAATCTATGCCGGCCGCAGCCGCGACTACATGCCACTGCTGGACGAGGTGCTGGCGGTCGCGCCCGACCGCGTCACCGTGTGGGCCGACGACGAGCGCGGCGGTTTCGCGTCCGTCGAGGACCTGCTGGCCGATGCCGGGCCGGCGACGGCGGTGTACGTCTGCGGGCCGGCCGGGATGCTGGAAGCCGTTCGCGTCGCCCGCAACCAGTACGCCAACGCGCCGTTGCACTACGAGCGGTTCAGCCCCGCGCCCATCGTGGACGGTGCCCCTTTCGAATTGGAACTCGCCCGATCCGGCGAGGTGCTCAGCGTTCCGGCGAATCGCTCGGCGCTCGAGGTGATGCTCGACCGCGACCCGACGACCGCCTATTCCTGTCAGCAGGGATTCTGCGGCACGTGCAAGGTCAAAGTCGTTGCCGGGCAGGTCGATCGGCGCGGCCGCACCGCCGAGGGTGACGACGAGATGCTGGTCTGCGTCTCGCGCTCCGACGGTGAGCGGGTCGTCATCGACGCCTAGAACACACCCTCGTCCAGCAGGACGTCGGCGAATCGCGCCAGATCGGCGGCGAACAGCCCGGGTTGTTCGAACGCGGCGAAATGGCCGCCGCGTTCGTGCACCGAGTAGTGCACCAGGTTGTAGCGTGCGGCGGCCCAGGCCCGCGGTGTCTGCAACAGCTCGCCCGGGTAGACGGCGTATCCGGTGGGGACGTCCACCCGACCGGTCCATTCGTCGAGCGCCGAGGTCCCGGCCCGTCTGGCTTCGCAGTAGAGCCGGGCCGCCGACGTTGCCGTGCCGGTCAGCCAATAGAACATCAGGTTGTCGATGAGCCGATCGGTGCGGATCGGCATGCCTTCCCGGATGTCGCACCAGGCGTGGAACTTCTCGAGTATCCAGCCCGCCAGGCCCAGCGGTGAGTCGTCGAGGCCAAAGCCCAGCGAATGTGGGCGCGTGGACTGGATTTCCATGTATGCGGTGCCGTCCTTGACCCGCTCGAGACTGGCCGAGATGGCGGCGAGTTCGGTCTCGGTGATGTTCGCCAAAAGTTCGGGGTCGTTCTGGTCGGGCGGTGCGAACAGCATGTTCGTGTGGATCGCCGCGACATGCCCCGAGTAGTGCTCTCCGAGGTATTTGGTGACCAGGGCGCCCCAGTCACCGCCCTGGGCGACGTAGCGCTCGTAGCCGAGTTGCGACATCACATCGTCAACCGCAGCCGCGATGCGGGCGACGTCAACACCCTTCTCCCGGGTCGGGCCGGAGAAGCCATAGCCCGGCATCGACACCAACACCACATGGAACCGCTTCTGCAGCAACGGCATCGCGTCGAGGAACTCGACGATCGAGCCTGGCCAGCCGTGCGTGATGACCAGCGGGATGGCGTGCGATTCGTCGGAGCGGGCGTGCAGGAAGTGCACCCGCTGACCCGCGGCCTCGGTGACGAACGAGCCGATGGCGTTGACTTCGGCTTCGACGGCGCGCCAGTCGTAGCGGTGCAGCCAATGGTCGACGACATCCCTGAGGAACGCCTGTTCGGTGCCGTAATCCCAATCCGCCCCGACGATTTCGGCAGGCCAGCGTGCTGCGCTGAGGCGTCGGTGCAGATCGTCGAGCTGATCCTGGGGGACTTGCAGCGGGTACGGCTCGATCGGCGTGACCACGGGTGGTTGCGCCGGCGTTTCGGACACCGGCGTTTGAGACACCGGCCGTGTTGCGACCGGCTCAGGCGTTTCCGCCTGCGGCGCTGGTGTTTCCGCCTGCGGATCTGGCGTTTCCCCCTGTGGCTCAACCGTTTCTACTCGCAGCTCTGCCGTTTCCATTCGTGGCTCCGCCGGTGCAGTCACTGGCGATTCTGCTGAGACGGTGGGTGGCTCAACGGGAGTTGGGTCGGTTGGCTCCGGTTCGGGCGCCTCGGCCGGCGCAGCCCCCTCCGGCTCCGCCGCCTGGGTCGGTGGCGGCGCGATCAGGGAGACGATGGCCGGTGGCCCGGTCACCACCGGCGCCGCGCGATACAGCCGGTAGCCGACGTGCGGCACACTCACGCCGGGCAGTGGCTTCCAGCTGTAGGTGCGGCCGTCGAGCTCGAAGCCCTTCTTCTCGTAGAAGTCGCGTGCCTTCTGGTTCTTGTCGGCGCACCACAGAATCATGTCGTTGTCGGGGAAGACGCGCAGCGCCTTGTTCAGCAGCAGGCCGCCGATGCCATGCCGTTGGTGCTCGTCGGAGATGTAGAGCGCGTCGATCTGAATGTCATTGGGGTTCGACAGGTCCGGCCCGAACAAGATCATCCCGAGCAATTTGCCGCGGGCCTCGGCCATCCACATGCTCCAGCCGCCACGCTTGAGAGTGGTCGGGTACAGCGTGTCCACCCACGTCCTGGGGGTGCCGATCATGTCCAGCACGTGCGTGGCCACGATGCCATTCCAGGACTGGCGCCACGCCGGGTAGTGCATGGCCGCCACCCTGGCGTAATCCTTCGGCTTGGCCTCGCGGATCCGGATATCGCTGGATCTCACGCGAGCACCTCCGTTGGTCGCCTCTGCACATCGACCATCTAAGCCTAGAGAGCCGCCTCTGGGTTGGCGCGAGCAGACGCGAAAGCCCCCCCCCCCCCCCGGGGGGGGGGGGGTTTGCGGGGGGGGCTCACCCGGGGGGCGATAACAACCACCGGGGCGCGGGGGGGGAAAGAAGGGGGGGCGCCTGGCGGGGG
>NZ_LZKQ01000198.1 GCF_001668675.1 Mycobacterium asiaticum
CCCGCGGGGCATCCCCCCCCCCCCCCCCCCCCCCGGCCCGGCACAACCCCCCCCCGGGGGCGCGGCGCGGGCCCCGCGGCCCCCCCCCGGACCGCTGAGCAGTTGCGCCGGGCCGAGTACACCGGCCCGATCACGATCATCAGCGACGAGGTGCACCTCCCTTACGACCGGCCGCCGCTGTCCAAGGAGGTGCTGCGCGCCGAGGTCGACGACGTCGCCCTCAAACCGCGCGAGTGGTACGACGAGAAAAACATCACCCTGCGACTGGGCGCCGCGGCCACCGGCATCGACACCGGGGCGAAAACCGTGACGCTGGCCGACGGAACCTCGTTGGGTTACGACGAACTCGTCATCGCCACCGGCCTGGTGCCGCGGCGCATCCCGAGTTTCCCGGATCTGGACGGCATCCGGGTGCTGCGGTCGTTCGACGAGTGCATGGCGCTGCGCACGCATGCGAGTTCGGCGAAGAAGGCCGTGGTCGTCGGCGCCGGCTTCATCGGCTGCGAGGTAGCGGCGAGCTTGCGTGGTCTGGGTGTGGAGGTGACCCTGGTCGAACCGCAGCCCACACCGCTGGCATCGGTGCTCGGCGAACAGATCGGCGAACTGGTGACACGGCTGCACCGCGACGAAGGGGTCGACGTGCGTACCGGGCTCGGAGTCGCCGAGGTGCGGGGTACCGGACACGTCGACACGGTGGTGCTCAGCGACGGCACCGAGATCAGTGCGGACCTCGTCGTCGTGGGTATCGGTTCGCATCCGGCGACCGACTGGCTGGCCGGCAGTGGCATCGAGGTCGCCAACGGCATCATCTGTGACGAGGCCGGGCGGACCAGCGCACCGCACGTGTGGGCGCTCGGCGACGTGGCCTCTTGGCGTGATGCGACGGGACATCAAGCGCGCGTTGAACATTGGAGCAATGTTGCTGATCAGGCTCGAGTCGTGGTGCCCGCGATGCTGGGTCGTGAAGTACCGACCAGTGTGGTCGTCCCCTATTTCTGGAGCGACCAGTACGACGTCAAGATCCAGTGCCTCGGCGAGCCGGAAGCCACCGACACCGTGCACCTCGTCGAGGACGACGGCCGCAAATTTTTGGCCTACTACGAGCGCGACGGTGTGCTGGTCGGCGTGGTCGGTGGCGGGTTGCCCGGCAAGGTGATGAAGGTGCGCGGCAAGATCGCCGCCGCCACCCCCATCGCAGAGATGCTGGCTTAGTAGCGCGAGCAGACGCTAAAGCCCCCGCACGCACGGCGTGTCGGGGGCTTTAGCGTCCGGTG
>NZ_LZKQ01000199.1 GCF_001668675.1 Mycobacterium asiaticum
TCAGCGTCTGGATGGCCCGGTCCGGTCCGGAAACCCCACGGAACAGCCACAGGTCACCGGTCCGCGTTTCGGCCAGCACTTGATCCAAGGTGAGCGTGCTCGAGTTCACCAGAGCACTCTAAGCAGAGATCGGCGGCGTTAGCCTGTGCTGATGCGCAACATTTGGAAGTGGGTCGGGTTGGCCGGTGTCGCGGGAGTGGTCGCCGGTGGTGCGTTGGTGGTGCGCGATCAACGCAAACGGCGGGCCTATACACCCGACGAGATCCGGGCTCGATTGCACCAGCGGCTGGCCGAAACCGAGGCCGGCGGTTACGAGTCGGGCCCGGAATCGGCCTCAACGGCGAATAACCGGTAACTACCGGAGAAACCCTTCAACTCGACTTCGCGGCCGTCGTCGAAACCGATCCCGTCGCACTCCGCAACGGCATCCCGGACCGGCTCACTCACCAGAATCTGACCGCCCTCCGCCTGCGCGGCAACTCGGGCCGCCATCGCGACGTTGCGGCCGAACAGGTCGTCACCGCGGCGTACCGAGCGACCCATGTGGATGCCGATGCGTACCCGAATATCATGGTGCCGCTTGCGTTTTGCGTCTCGGTCCAATGCTTCCTGGATGTCGATGCCACACCGCACCGCGTGCTCGGCGCGGGAGAAGGCGACCATGTATCCGTCGCCCTGGCTCTTGACGATGTGCCCCTCGCGCTTGCGCACCCGCTCTTGAACCAATTTGTCATGCGCGCCAATCAGTTTGACCCAGGCGCGGTCACCGATCCGCTCGTTGAGGGCGGTGGACTCCTCGATGTCGGAGAACAGGATCACCACCCGCCCGTCCGGAGTCACCCGCGCCAGATCGGGCCGTTCCACCTCCGCCCAGTCGGCGAGGTCTTCGATCGAGCTGCGCACCACGGCGCCGAAACCTTCCTTGCGCATCAGGTTCGCGGTGTTCCACAGCGTCTTGACCGTCTCCCGGCTACCCGACCAGATCCGGCGCCTCACGTCGGTGCGTTGCCGCAACTCGTCCAGTTCCGCGCGAGCGCGCTTGAGCAGCACCGCGAGCGCGACGAGCCCGGCGGCCTCAACCGCCGCCAGGCCGGCAAGGGCGTAGAGGGCCAAGTGAAGCGGATCGCTCATGCGGGCCATCCTCTCAGGGCGGCTCCTCGGGACGGCCTGGCATCCTCCTTGTCGGGTGAATCGGCGATGTCTAGGGTTGAGTTTGGTCGCCGTGGGGAAGCAGTCTCTAGAAGCCAATTTGACGTCCTGGAGGTGGGAAATTGGCCGACGGCGAATGCGACGACTCGGATGTGTTTGTGATCTTCGGCCTCACCGGCGATCTGGCGCGAAAAATGACGTTCCGCGCGCTGTACCGGTTGGAGAGCCGCGAGCTGCTGGACTGTCCGATCCTGGGCGTCGCGAGCGACGACTTTTCGGTGGATAAGCTGGTCGCGCTCGCCCGGGAAGCCCTCGGCGACACTGGCGAGACGGTTGACGACGCAACGTTCGACCGGCTGGCAGACCGACTGTCCTACTTGCATGGAGACGTCACCGACCGCGGGCTTTACCAGGAGTTGGCCGAACGCATCAAATCCGCGCGACGGCCGCTGTTCTACCTGGAGATGCCGCCGTCGTTGTTCGCCCCGATCGTGGAGAACCTCGGCGAGGTGGGCCTGCTGGCGCACGCGCGGGTGGCGGTGGAGAAGCCGTTCGGGCACGACTACGAGTCCGCGTGTGAGCTGAACACCCGGTTGCGCTCGGTGCTGGACGAGAAGCAGATCATGCGGGTGGACCACTTTCTCGGCAAGCAGCCCGTCGTCGAACTGGAGTTCCTGCGCTTCGCGAACATCGCCCTGGCCAAGCTGTGGGACCGCGACAGCGTCGCCGCCATCCAGATCACCATGGGCGAGAACTTCGGCGTGGAGACCCGCGGCAAGTTCTACGACGCCGTCGGTGCGTTGCGCGACGTAGTGCAGAACCATCTGCTGCAAGTGCTTGCGCTGGTGGCGATGGAGCCGCCGGTCGGGCCCAACGCCGACGACCTGAATGACAAGAAGGCCGAGGTGTTGCGGGCCATTCCGGCATTGCAGCCCGAGCAGTGCGTCCGCGGTCAGTACCGCGGCTACACCGATATCCCGGAAGTCTCGAAGGATTCGCAGACCGAGACCTTCGTCGCGCTGCGCACCGAGATCGACAACTGGCGCTGGGCCGGGGTGCCGGTATTCCTGCGGGCCGGAAAGTGCCTGCCCGAGAAGGTCACCGAGGTGCGGCTGTTGCTGCGGCGCACTCCCGGCCTGTGCTTCCTGCCGGTGGCCAAACCCGCCGAGCCCAATCAGATCGTGCTGCGCATCGACCCCGAACCCGGTATGCGCCTGCAGCTTTCAGGAAAAGTCGACGACGGCTGGCATGACGTGCATCTGGACTCCTCGTTCGCCGAGGATCTCGGCCAACCGGAACGGCCCTACGAGCGCTTGTTTCACTCCGCGTTGACCGGTGACCATCAGCACTTCGCCCGGATCGACAGCATCGAACACACGTGGCGCATCGTCCAGCCGTTGCTGGACAATCCCGGTGAGATCCATCCCTACGATTGCGACACCTGGGGACCGGACGCCGCGGACGCGCTGCTGGAAGGCCACCACCCCTGGCAAGAGCCGTGGATGCCCAAGGACTCGGGCAAGTGAGGAGCGAAAAACTATGCAGCTGGGCATGATTGGTCTGGGCCGGATGGGCGCCAACATCGTTCGCCGAGTGGCCAAGGGCGGGCACGAGTGCGTGGTCTACGACCACAGCCCGGACGCGGTCGAGGCCATGGCCGGCGAGGACAATGTCACCGGTGTCTCGTCGCTGGCCGAGCTGCGGGACAAGCTCTCCGCTCCGCGCGTGGTCTGGGTGATGGTGCCTGCGGGGACCATCACGACCGGGGTGATCGACGAACTGGCCGACACCCTCGAGTCAGGCGACATCGTAATCGACGGCGGCAACTCCTACTACCGCGACGATATCCGGCACGCGGAGACGTTGTCCAAGAACGGTATCCGGTTACTGGACTGTGGTACCAGCGGCGGGGTGTGGGGCCGCGAACGCGGTTACTGCCTGATGATCGGCGGTGATTCGGACGCCTTCGACCACGCCGAGCCGATCTTCGCCACCGTCGCGCCGGGTGTCGATGCGGCACCCCGCACACCGGGCCGCGAGGGTGAGGTCGCGCAACCCGAGCAGGGTTACCTGTATTGCGGTCCGGCCGGCGCGGGTCACTTCGTCAAGATGGTGCACAACGGAATTGAGTACGGGATGATGGCCTCACTGGCGGAGGGCCTGAACATTCTGCGCAACGCCGACATCGGCACCCGTGTCGAGCAGGGCGACGCCGAAACCGCGCCGCTGTCGAATCCCGAGTTCTACCAATACAACTTCGACATTCCCGACGTCGCCGAAGTGTGGCGCCGCGGCAGCGTCATCGGCTCCTGGCTGCTGGATCTGACCGCTAGCGCCCTGCGTGAATCGCCGGACCTCAAGGAGTTCTCCGGACGTGTGTCGGATTCTGGCGAAGGCCGGTGGACGTCCATCGCAGCGATCGACGAGGGTGTTCCCGCGCCAGTGCTCACCACCGCGCTGCAGTCCCGCTTCGCCTCCCGCGACCTCGACGATTTCGCGAACAAGGCCCTCTCGGCGATGCGCAAGCAGTTCGGCGGGCACGCCGAAAAGCCGGCGAACTAGCGGCATACCCTCCGCCGAGAGTGCAATCCGCGACGGATTAACGGCGTGTCGCGTCGGGAATCGCACGCTCGGCGTCAGATCGGGACCCCGTTCGCTCCACGAACGCCACCACGACGTCGCTGAAGGCGTCGTTGTCGTCGCCCGCCGCGGTGTGCCCCGCGTTGGACAGTTCGACGAACTCCGCCCGCGGCACCTGGGTCAGGAAATGTTCCACGCCTTCGAGGCTGACGACGTCGGAGAGCTTGCCACGGATCAGCAGCACCGGGATGGACAGGTTGGCCGCGGCCTCCTCGAAGCCTTCGGTGCGCAGCTCGGGGTCGTCGCCCGGTTTCGTCATGAACGCGGGGTCCCAGTGCCAGTACCAGCGTCCGTCACGCAGGCGCAGGTTTTTCTTCAGACCCTCCGGGCTGCGCGGCTTGGTCCGGTGCGGTAGGTATGCGGCGACGGCGTCGGCGGCCTCGTCCAGCGAGTCGAACCCGTCGATGTTGGTCATCATGAATTCGCGGATACGCGCGCTGCCGTCCTTCTCGAACCGCGGGACCACGTCGACCAGCACCAGCTTGGTCACCTTGTCGGGGCCGGCCCGGTCGGCGACCAGGATGCCCGTCAACCCGCCCATGCTGGCCCCGATGATCACCACCGGCCGGCCGATCGCGTCCAGGACGTGCATGACGTCGGCGGTCAGCGTCTCGACGTCGTAGTCGGCGTCCGGGGCGCGGTCACTGTCGCCGTGCCCGCGGGTGTCGATGGCGATGACGTGAAAGCCGTCATCCGCCAGAATCTGCCCGGTGTTCTTCCAGGAGAAGCGATTCTGCCCGCCGCCGTGCAGCATCAGGATGGTCGGGCGGTCGGCCGTCGTGACCGCGCCGCGGTTCCATTCGTCGGCCACCAGGGTGATCGCGTTCACCCCGGAAAACTCGACCGTTTGTGCGCTGGTGCTCATGTGGTGAGCCTTTCGTTCGGTTCGGGTTGTTGATTGGTGAGATATGCGGTGATGACTTCGACGAGCATCTGGCGGTCTCGGCTGCTGTCCAGCGGCTTGGGCCAGGTCAGCTGCAATGCGACCATGCCGCGCACGGTGCTCCAGATCAGCTTGCCCAGGCGGGTCGCTTGCGCGGGCGCCAGACCGGTCCCCAGGTGCTGGCCGATATCGGCCATCCGCGCCGACATCGCCGCCAGATGCGCGTTGGCGGTGGCGGTGCGTGCGCTGCGGGTGGCGATCAGAATTTCCAGGGCCGCCATGGACGTCGGGCTGGAGAACGCCTGCCACACCGCCTCGACGACGAAGGCGGGACGCTGCTCAGGCGCGATCTGCGCCGCGAGGCCCGGCAACTCGTCGAGCGTATCGAGCAGTTCCGCAAATCCCTTGTCTACCACGGCCATCAAGATTCCGTGCAGGTCGCCGAAGTGGTATTGAACTGCACCCCACGTCATTCCGGCGCGCTCGGCGATCTGCCTGATGCTCGGCGGGGCGAAGCCCTCCTGAAGCACGTAGCGCACCGTTTCGTCGATGACCGCCTGGCGACTGCGGTCGGCGCGCGCCTGCGTTCCGCCGGCTGGTCTGCGGGCCCTCACCGCATCACGCCATGCAAGTGGTCGAGCGGCCGGAGGTCGTGGGCGGCCAATATGCCGCTGGGGGCGCGACACACCGCCTCGATGACGTTGACCACCCGCGCCGCCGTGGCGATGACGCCGCCCTGGTTGTGATCGATGTGCCCGCCCAAATGTGTGTTGATCTCGACGCCGGGACTGCCTTCGACGACCACCCGGTGCACGCCGGGCCGGCCGTCCGGCGGGTACGCCCAGTCCGGCGCGGCCGTCGCACCGAGTCGGTTGACGTGCTCCATCGTGATCACCGTCTTGCCGTCGCGGATTCCGTCGACACCGAACCGGACCGCGGCGACCTGTCCCGGGTCGACGTGCATCATCACGCAATCGATCGGTTCGGGCGTCACCCACTTTTCGCAGCGCTCTCGCACCTCGTCGAGTTCGACGCCGAGGTCCTGCGCCAGGCTGCGTACCTGCACGCCCCACATCGAGGTGAGCACGCCGGGTAAGAACATGACCGGCGTGTGATCCGGTGAGGTACCGAAACCGAAACTGACACCGGTGAATTCGGCGTCGTCGTAGCTGGCGTAGTCACAGATCTCCTGCACCGTGATGCTGGTCGCGCGTTCGGCCAGGCTCAACGCGGTATATGCCAGGGTGTCGCCGGAGAAGCCCGGGTCGACGCCGTTGATGTAGAGGGTCGCATCGCCTTCGGTGCAGGCCCGCTGCAGTGGTTCCCGCAACCAGTCGCCGGCCTGCTCGGGTGCCACCATCCACACGAACGAGGAGCCGACCACGTTCGTCCCGGCTCGCAGGAAGCCGGCGATCTCCTTGATGGCTTCCTTGGGCCGGGTCTCGGCCTGCGACGTGTAGACCACACAGTCGGCCCCCAGTGCCCGCAGTGCCTCGGCGTCGTCGGTGGCCAGCACACCGGTCGGCGTGGACAGCCCGCACAACTCCGCGGCATCGCGTCCGATCTTGCCTGGGCTGGATGCATGCACACCGACCAACTCCAGGTCTTCGCGCTCGATCAGCATCCGCAACGCGTGCCGGCCGACGTTGCCCGTCGAATACTGAATGACCCTGCGACTCATATCGATACCCTCGGCACGGGCCACAGCGGCGCGCGGCGGTTCATCGCAATCTCCTCACATCAGGTCCGTGATGGTTTTCAGGCCCGCCTCGTACAACACGCCCGGCAGCATGCCGCCGTCGATCTCGATCGTGGTGCCGTTGATGAAATCGGCTGTGCCCGAGGCCAAAAAGACGATCGTTCGGCCGACTTCGGCGGGTTCACCGCCGCGCTGCATCGGCACCTTGGCGAAATACTCGGCGCCGGTCGGGTCATCCTTGTTGAGGACGAACGCGCGGAAGTTCTCGGTGATCGTCGGGCCCAGCGCCACACAGTTGACCCGCACCTTGGGCCCCCACTCCTGCGCCAGCGAGCGGGTCAGCTGGTTGAGCCCAGCCTTCGCGGCGCCGTAGGACACCAGCGTGGGTGACCCCGCCGGGTGACTGGCACCGCTGGAGATGTTGACGATGCAGCCGGTGCCGTCCTGGGTCTTCATCTGCCGGTAGGTGCGGATGGCGAACCATATTGGGCTGATCAGGTTCATCTGCACAGCGAACGCGTGGAACAACGCGGTGCGTTCGAAATCGTCGGCGCTGCGTGGTGCCCCCTGCAGCCGTTGCACCAGTTCGGGGATCTCATCGACGTGGGGCGCCGGCACCGTGCCGCCGGCGTTGTTGACCAGGATGTCGATCCGGCCGTAGCGGTCGGCGACCCGTTGTACAAACGCGTCGATCGCGCGGTAATCGCCTTGGTCGCAGACCATTTGAGCGCTGCGTTGCATCCACTGCGGTTCCGACTCGACGCCGGGCAGCGCGTCCAGCGGTGTGCGCGAACAGCCGATCACGGTGGCCCCCGCCCGCAGCAGTTCGTGCGCAATGCCGACGCCGACCCCACGGCTGGTTCCGGTGACGACGGCGACTTTGCCGTCAAGCGAGCCCACCGATGGATAATTACACTTGTAATCTTTTTCGGCAAGCGCGGCGGAGTTTGTAACGCCTGCGGGCCAGCGCCACACCAATCACTGACACGAACACCACGACCCAGAAGGGATCACTCTCATGTCAGTGCAGAACACCGTTTCCAGCCCGCGCCCGGCCCGGCTGGGCACCCGGTTGACGCCCGTTCCCGATGTCGCCGCACGGTATGCCCTGGTGCTGGTGATCGGCTGGATCGGCGCGCTGAAGTTCACCGGGTACGAAGCGGCGGGCATCCAACCGCTGGTCGCCAACAGCCCATTGCTGAGCTGGGTCTACCACGCCTTCTCGGTCACCACCTTCTCCGCGATCCTCGGCGTGGTGGAACTGACTCTGGCGGCACTGATCGCGATCAAGCCGTGGCAGCCGCGGTTGTCGCTGCTGGGCAGCCTGGGGGCGGTCGGAATGTTCTTGATCACGCTGTCTTTTCTGTTCACCACGCCCGGGGTGACAGCGGCAGAGGCGGGCGGGTTCCCGGTTCTGTCCAGCACCGGGCAGTTCCTGATCAAAGATGTCGCCCTGCTGGCCCTGTCGGTGTGGACCCTGCGGGACGCGCTGGCCGCTAGAGTTCGGTAGCTCCGCCACGCTGCCTCGTCGATTGGATGCCCGTATGCCGCCACCGGACCAGGCGGACACCTTGGTGTCGAGGTTGCGCGCCGGTGACCGGCCGGCGTTCGCGGAATTGATCGACCGGTACGGGCCGTCGATGCTGCGGGTCGCGACGGATTACGTACCGAGTCGGGAGGTGGCCGAGGATGTCGTGCAGGAGACCTGGGTGGCCGTCCTGCAGGGGATCGGCCGATTCGAAGGCCGATCCTCGTTGCGCACCTGGATCTTCAGCATCCTGATCAATATCGCCAAGAAGCACGGGCTGGCCGAGCGGCGGCAGGTCGACACCGCGGCACGCGTCGCCGGCGGCGGCACCGTGGATCCGCAGCGGTTCCGCGACGCCGGCGATACCCAGCCGGGGCACTGGAAAGAGGCGCCCGCACCGTTTCCCGACACCCCAGAGGGATCTCTGCTCGGCGACGAACTGACCCGGATCGCCGGCCGGGGACTCGGCCGGCTGCCCGAGAACCAACGGGCGGTGGTCAGTCTTCGGGACGTGCTCGGCTTCAGCTCGGAGGAGGTGTGCTCGATGTTGGGGATCACCGCGGCCAACCAACGCGTGCTGTTGCACCGCGGGCGAGCGACGGTGCGCCAGGAACTCGAAGACTATCTTGGGACACGCCAATGACCTCGCGCGCAATGGATTGCAACGAACTCGTCGAACTCGTGACCGAGTACCTCGAGGGCACACTCGATCCCGAGACCAGGACGCGGTTCGACGAACATCTGACCGAATGCGACGGCTGCGGGAATTACCTCGAGCAGTTCCAGACCACCATCGACACGCTGGGCCGGGTCTCGCCGGACCGGCTCGATCCGAGTTTCCGGCAACGTCTGCTCGAGACTTTCGGTGGATGGCAGGCCGGCCCCACGGGGGAATAGCCGTTCCGGGCCGGCGATGAGTTTCCGATGCCGCCACGGTCTGCCCCTGTAACAGACCAGACGACAAAGGAGGCAGCCAGTGCCGACCATCACGCCCTCACTGTGGTTCGACAACAACTTGGAAGAGGCGGCGGAGTTCTACACGTCGGTGTTTCCGAACTCATACGTCGAGGGGTACACCCGGTACACCGACGTCGGGCCGGGTGAGCCGGGTTCGGTGGCGTTCGGCTCCTTCGTGCTCGACGGCCATCGCTTCATCGGGCTCAACGGCGGTCCGGTGTTCACCTTCGACGAGGCGGTGTCGTTCACCGTCGACTGCAAAGATCAGGACGAGGTGGACTACTACTGGGACCGGCTCGTCGAGGGCGGGACGGAATCGGAGTGCGGCTGGCTCAAGGACCGCTTCGGCCTGAGCTGGCAGATCGTGCCGGCTCGGCTGATGGAGTTGGTCAACGACCCGGATCCCGCCCGGGCGGCCGAGGCCACCAAGGCGATGCACGGCATGCGCAAGATCATCGTCGCCGACCTCGAGCGGGCGGTCGCCCAACTCTGAGCTGTTCTGCCTGGTAGGCGAGGCCCGGCCGAAACCGCCCTTCCTTGTCCCGTTGACGGCCGGTTACGTTGGACTGGTCGAGCAAACGGCGAACAGGAGTCGCGTTGTCTGAACCAGGCTGGATCGACGTCAAAGGCCCCAACGGCGACCTCAAGGCGCTCACCTGGGGGCCCGACGACGCCCCGATCGCCTTGTGTCTGCACGGATTTCCCGACACCGCATACGGGTGGCGCAAACTCGCGCCGCGACTGGCCGAATCCGGTTGGCGGGTCGTCGCGCCGTTCATGCGCGGCTACGCGCCGTCGGACATCCCGGTTGACGGGAGCTACCACATCGGGGCGCTGATGGACGATGCGCTGCGGGTGCGGGCGGCGGCGGGTGGCAGCGAGGGCGATGTGATCATCGGCCATGACTGGGGGGCGATCGCCGCGACGGGGCTGGCGGCCATGCCGGACAGCCCGTTCGCCAAGGCGGTGATCATGTCGGTGCCGCCCTCGGGAGCGTTCCGTCCGCGGGGTGGGGTTTCCGACCGCGGCCGGTTGGCCCGCGAGTTGGCGCGTCAGGTGCTGCGCAGCTGGTACATCAGCTACTTCCAATTGCCCTTCCTGCCGGAGCGATCCGCGTCGTGGGTGGTGCCGCTGCTGTGGCGGCGCTGGTCCCCGGGCTACCGGGCCGACGAGGATCTGCGCCACGTCGACGCCGCGATCGGCACGCCGGAGAGCTGGCGCGCGGCGCTGGGCCCGTACCGGGCCACGATCCGCAACACCCGGGCGCCGGCACAGTACGCGGAGCTGCACCGCTATTGGACGGAGCCGCCGCAGTTGGCGACGCTGTACCTGCACGGTCAGGACGACGGCTGCATGACGGCGGCGTTCACGCACTGGGTGGAGCCCATATTGCCTGCGGGCAGCGAGGTTTCGGTCGTCTCGCATGCCGGGCACTTCCTTCAGCTCGAACAGCCGGACAAGGTCGCCAACCTGGTGCTGACCTTCGTCGGTTCGCCCCGCTGAGGTGGCTGTCGGGCACCGGATGGCGGCCGTCGACGCCCAGTTCTACTGGATGTCGGCCAAGGTTCCCAGCGACCAGTTTCTGTTGTATGCGTTCGACGGCGAACCCGACGACGTGGACTCCGCCATCGACCGCGTCCGCGACCGGGCGCGCGCCTGCGCAGACCTGAGCATGCGGGTCGCCGATGACTGCGCGGCGCGGTATCCGCGGTGGGTGCCCGCGCCGCCCGAGCCGGATCAGATAGTGCGCCACGAGTTGAGCGAGTCGGCCGGCGCCGGCTGGGACGGGTGTCTGGTCGCGGTGGCCGGCCTCGCCGCCCACCAGTTGGACATCCGGCAAATGGCGTGGCGGCTGCACATTTTCACGCCGGTGGACGGCATTCCGGGAGTGCCCCGGCCCGGTACCGTTACGGTGCTGCAGGTCGCGCACGCGTTGGGGGACGGCGCCCGGGCGTCGGCCATGGCCGCGTGGCTTTTCGGCCGTCCGGTGCCGGTACCCACGGTCACCGCGACGCGGCCCGGGTTTGCTCCCCGGCTGGCGGTTGCGGCGGCGCGTGCGCACCGCACGGTCGACACCGGGCCTGGCGTTCGTGGCTACCGGCGGCCTTAACCCGACTCCCAAAGGCACCAGCCCCGCCTCGGTGTCGCGCATCAATTGGCGGTTGGCGCGC
>NZ_LZKQ01000200.1 GCF_001668675.1 Mycobacterium asiaticum
CCGTTGCCCGACGAATACGGCCCGCGGTTGTTCGGCGCCGATGTCCAACGGCGTCCGGACGGCGTGACCGTGCTGGCGGGGCAGGACCCGCGGATCAGCTGGGAACTGGACTACGCCGAGGCCTACTGGATCACCCACAGTGTCGCGGGGGAGCTGCTGGTCAACATGGAGAAGCTGCAGAACCTGGGCATCTCGGACGACGAAGCCCGGATCCGGGTGCTCGACTCGCTGGCCACGCAGATCGCCGACGCGGTCCGTCCCCAGCTCGCCGAGAAGGGCGACAACGGCATCGAAAGTCTGCTGCCGTCGCCCGTCGACGTCGATCCGGAAGCGCAGGACGACACCACCTTCAAGGCGATCGACGCGATCGTGCAGCGGTGGAACGTCGGCGACGTCACCCACGAATCGCTGGTGGTGCAGGTGCAGACGCTGCGCGAACTGCCACACGGCGAAGAACTGCCCGCATCGGTACTTGCCGAAAACCCGCACGAGAAGACGGCATTGGCGGTCACCGGCTGGAGCATTCTGCGGCAGGTCCGCGACACGGTGATGAACACATTCAACCTCGACGCGAGTGACTTCGACCCCGATGTGCCGTGCCTGCTGCAGGGCCCCAAGACGATCAACATCGGCGGCGAGGAGCGCTGCCTCGACGCCATCGAGGCTGACGTTCTGCCGCGCACCGGGGACGGCCGGCTGGTGGTCGACGGTGCCGTGAGCGCCGAGACGAAGCTCTACGACTTCAAAGCCAATTTCAAGGTCACTTACGAGATGGGTCTCGACGACATCCCGCGTGACCCGAAAGAGGAGGAGACCCGGCGGGTCAACCTCAAGACGATCGAGAGCCTCGAGGGCAGGCTGCGGACCGCACGGGAGAAGAAGCGCGCCGGCGAGGCCACCGATCACGACTACGAGGCGGAAGTCAAACAGGTCAATGAGTGGTTCGACGAACTTCCCAGGACCGTCGGCGTGCGCCCGACGCAGAACCCTCCTGAGCCGGACGTCAGCGCCGACTTCAGTCTGTCCGCGGCGGGCAAAGTCGCGACGGCTGCGGGTGCGGCCGCGATTGCCGGGTTGATTGCGCTGCCAGTGACGGC
>NZ_LZKQ01000201.1 GCF_001668675.1 Mycobacterium asiaticum
GCGGCGCCTTGATTGCCGAGCAGTTCGGCGACAGCCCGGCCGATGCCGCGGCTACCGCCCACCACCACCGCGCGGCGGTCGGCGAGCAGAGCGTGCTCGCTCATGCGCTGGCGGTCACCGGTTCGCGCTCCGGCTCATCACTGACCGCTTCGCGCGGCCACCACAACCAGCGGTCAAAGACGACGATCACGGCGGGCAGCATGAAAGTGCGCACCAAAAGGGCGTTGAGCAACAGGGCCACGCCTACCGTGACGCCGATCTGCGCCAAGCTGAGCACGCTGCTGGCGGCGAGCGCCAACGTCGTCAACCCGACCACGATGCCGCCGCCGGTCACCACCACTCCGGTCGCCGCGAAGGCTCGGATGACGCTGGTGCGCACACCCGCGGCATGCCCTTCGCGAATTCGCAACGGGAACAACAGGTTGCCGCCGGAGGCGACTCCCACCAGCGACAGGAACGCGATGGGTGGAACCGACCAGTGCAATTCGTGGTGCATCAAGCGCTGCCAGATGAGCGCGCTCGCTCCAAGAGCGGCCAGGTAGGAAACGGCGATGCTACCCAACACGATCAAACCGGCGATCGGACTTCGCAACAGCACCGCGGCGATCAGCAGAATGACACCGAGACTGATCAGCGCCACCAGGGTCAGGTCCCGCCCCACGATGTCCTGCAGATCGCGAATTGCCGGTCCCACCCCCGTCATGTCGACGGTGGCCGGCTGCAAAGTGCTGTTCCTCACCGCATCGGCCACGGCAGCGCTTATTTCGCGAGCGCGGACAGCGCCATCATTGCCCCACTCCTGTCCATCGCCGTAGACGAACAGCCGGGTGGCATGACCGTCAGGTGAAAACAGTTCGTCGAGGGCCGGCCGGAACCTGGGATCCGTCAGGATCGTCCGGGATGCGTACAGGGCCGAGCCCGGACCGCTCGCAGCGGATGCGGCGAGCCCTTGCAGATACCCGGCGAGGTCCTGCGCGGGGACGGGACGAGCGTTGCGCAAGATGTCCTTGAAATTCGTTGCGATCATGCGCGTCTGGGTGAGCTGCTCCCACACATTCTTCGTCATCGTGGGAGAGCCGGTGCCGGCGGACGTGGCACCGTCAACGGTTGCCGCGATCAATTGCTGCGCCGCACCGATCAGCTTCGTAGCGCTGTCCACAACAGCATTGGACCATTGCACCGCCTCCTGCGCGGCCGCGCACACCGGAGTACTGGGGCAGTCCGGGATCGCGCTGACGAAGCCGCGGAGCGAATCAAACACTCCCGACACGTCTGCGGCCCTGGCTTGGACCTTGTCCGTGGCTTCCTGGGTCAGATGCACGGCCAGGCTCACACCGCCGATCGCAAAGGGTCCCGCCGACATCCCCGATTGGATGAGATCCACCTGGGAGAGCAGCTCATCGACCGCCGCGTCGAGATCGGCAAGCACCGGCCTGGAAGTGATCTGATCGGCGAACTCATCGAGCCGATCCCCGAAATTTCCGGCGGTGGCGGTCAGAGCGGCCTGCTTTGAGACCATCCCGGCCGGATGGCTCGCGGACTGCACCGTACGGACGCCGGTAAGCCCCATGATGGCGGCGGTAACCTGCTCGATGGCTCTCAAGCCAGCTGGGTTACGCAAATCGTGACCGGATTCGATCGTTACGACGTCGGGGTGGAGTTGGTTGGGACCGAAGTGCGCGTTGACGGCGCGGTAGCCACGGTTGGCTTCCGACTCGGGCGAGGTGGCCGACGTTTCGTCCCACCCGATCGGGATGCCGGGCAGGCCGATCGTCAAGACGAGCACGAAAATGCCGCTGGCTACCAGTATCGGCGCCGGCCAGCGCGCCACGTTGATGCCGATGCGCCGCCAGCGTCGACTGCGGCTCCTGCCCGGAGGTGGCTCGAGCAGGCCGGCGCGGCTCGCCAGTGCCATCAAAGCCGGTGCCAAGGTCAACGCGGACAAGCCGACCGCCGATGCGCCGATCGCGCAGAGCACGCCGGTGGTGGCAAACATGCTGATTCGAGCTACGCTCAGCCACCCCACTGCACCCAGGGGGGCCACGAGAATCAGGGTCGACCCAATGATCACGGGTGCCACCGCACGGTAGGCGTTCACCAACGCGTCGGGCGGGGCCACGTCGTGGCTCCGCTCTTCGTGGTAACGCCCGATCAGGAATATGACCAAGCCGGTCCCAGCGCCGACGATTACTGCGACGCTGACCGACAGCGAGAACAGCGATACATCCATCAGGTCGTGGGCGGCCAATTCTGAGACGACCGGCCTGCACACCGCGAGCGCCATCAGCACCGAGACCAGCGGCACCAGCGCGGTGATAAGCGAGCGGTAGAAGATCAGCAATAGCAGCACCAGCACCGCGATTGCGAATACGGTGAATATCTGCACCTGCCGGTCCACGGCGCCGAACTCATCCATGATGGTCGCACCGGCCCCGGTGATGTAGACGTGCAGCCCATCTGGGGGTGTCATGTGTGCCGCGATGTTGCGCGTGGCAACGATCGAATCGGCTCCTTCGGAGGTGCCGACCATGCCATTGAGTCGCATGGTGGCGGTGACTACATGGTGATCACTACTCACGGCGGTGCCGGCGGTGGGTACCTGCCACCAGTCCATCAACCCAAGAACATGTCGCGAGTCCGCCCGCAGGGCAGACACCAGTTGGGCGTAGAACTCTCGGTCCTGGTTGTTCAGGCCCCCGTCCCGCTCGAGCACCAGGTACGCGACGTTGTCGGTGGCCGGTTTGCCAAACGCATCGGCCGACCGCTGCACGGAAAGGTCGGTCGCACTCCCCGACAACAAGTACGGCTGGTCCTCGTTCGCGATCACCTCATTGACGGGCGGCGCAAAACTGTTGCCGGCTATAGCCACAATCGCCCACGCAGCGACGATCAACAATGCGAACCGATAGATATACCTACCAATCACTGCATGAGCCTCAGCTGCGCCGCGGGTCAGGTATCACGCGGTAGCCAGTCGCATCCAAGTGGTGTATCACCTTCTCAATCGACACGTCGGAACCCCCGAACAAAGTCGGCTAATTCAACCACCCCGACCGTGCGACCGACAGTGGTTTCCCCCGCGCGGCGCACCGCCTCTGGCGGCAACGCCAAATGTTGGTCCGCGCATTCCTGACTCGCTAAGGTCTGCCGTCATGGGCCTGTTGCGGTTCCTTTGGCGCCGTGTGCTGGCGTTCGACCGCATCGGCTCCCGCATCCCGCAGCTGATCGGAGTCTGGCTGCTGGAATTGTTCTTCGCGATGCCGTTGACGTTTTTCATCGGAAAAGTCATCGATATTCACGGCGCGTTCGGCGTGGCGGGTACGCACGAGCGGCTCGACGGAGTGTTCTGGGGAGCCTTGGCGATTTCGCTGCTTTTCGGGTTCCTCTTCGTGCGGTCACTGCTGAAACCCCGAGTGGTCGAGGGGTCGTGGACTCCGACCGTGCACGCCGACGTCGGCGCCCTGTCGGTCTACGGCGCCAACAAGGCCTGGACGGTGACCTACCCCTACCTGACCAGCCACCCGTCCTACGCAGTGCTGTTGCTGCTGACGGCGCCGATTCCGGCGGTGATGTTCGCGGCAACGCTCAACCAGGGCGACAGCACGTTCTATTTCCGCGTATCCGGCATCGTCGGGCTGATCATCCTTGGGTGCATGGCATTGGCGCGCATCATCACCTGGTATGTCCATGGGCGGCGCGCACTCGACGAGCAGCTGCGCGGCTCGCCCATATCGCAGCGACGGCTGGGCTGGGAGATCGCCTGGAAACCCGTGCTCGTCCTGGTGGCGCTGATCTACACGATCGTCTGTCTCCCGCTCGGGCTGATGTGGCTGAAGGAGGAACGCACCATCGCCGCGCTGCCCGTCGTGACCGTCGCCGACGCCGAGCATCCCGGTGACTACCGCCGGGTGCAAGGGACGCTGGCGTCCGAAGCCGTCTACTGGGCGCCGCGCGGCACCGGCCGTGGGGGCAACAACTATGCGGGTGCCGGCGTACTGGTGTCGTTGACTTCCGGCGGCGAAGCGCTGCTGCTCGCCGAAGCGCTGTCGGTTCCCGACTTCAGGGGCATGATGGCCGGCGTCCATGGCGGTGTGCTGAAAGCCACCGGGAAGGTGATCGACGACATCACCAGCATGCAGCGCGAGTACTACGGCTTCGACGAAACCGCATTCGCGCGACCCGCTTCCGGTGGCCGGGTGCTGCTGTTGCTGTCCAACCCTTAGGAACGCCGGCCGGATTGCCGGATTCGGCCGGGCACGTGTCGTACCGTTCTCACCAGGTCCCGGGCAGACCGTCGATGTGCCGCGCCAACCTGAAGGGGGCTGACGAATGAGCAGGCCAGTCGTAGTGGTCGTGGCATGCGCCGCGCTGCTGCTAGCGCCCGGGTGCAGCAAGCCCAAGACGCATCACTCGGGGCACCGAACCCCCGCCGCCGAGACGTCGGCGGCGACCTCGCAATCCGAACCGTCGAACGAGCCGGCCGCGGTGGGCACAATGACCTTCCGCTACGAGCCCGCGGACACGCCCGACGCGCAACGCGGTCGCCAAATGATGGTTGACGCAAAACTATTGGAGAGCATGGCCGGCCACGTCAACGACACGCTCAACCTGCCGCACGATGTGGCAGCCGTGGGCAAGCAGTGCGGTGAGGCCAACGACTATTGGGATCCCGCCGTCAACGAGATTCAGCTCTGCTACGAAAACATCCAGCAGAGCGCACAACGCTTCGCCGACAACGGAAATCAGGAGGCGGTGACGGCGGCCGTCGACGCGACCATTTCCGGCTTCTACCACGAACTCGGTCACGCCACGTTGGCCCTCTATCAACTGGCTTTCACCGGACGCGAAGAGGATGTGGCCGACCAGTTGTCCGCGTTCGAGCTGCTGGCTCCCGGCGCCGACGGCAAGCCCTATCCCAACGGTGTCCGGATCGCGATGGACACCGCCGCGGACTGGAAGTTGAGCGCCAAGGAGGCCGGCGACGCCAACGAGCTTCCCTTCTGGGACGGGCATTCGATGGACATCACCCGGATGTACAACTGGGAGTGCTGGATCTACGGGTCGGACACCACGGCGAACGCCGGCATCGTCACCTCCGGCGACCTGCCCGAAGACCGCGCCGGCAACTGCGAGGAGGAGTTCCAGAACATGTCCAGGGCGTGGCAGCAGATGCTCGGCCCGCACCTGAAGAAACCTAGCTGACCGGGAGTTCATGCAGTATTCAGGCATTCGTGGGACTGCGCTGGTGGACCGCACACACGTGGCGGATTTCCTCACGGTATGCGGGTGGTTCAGGTAGCCAACTTCTACGGTCCTCGTTCCGGAGGGCTGCGCACCGCGGTGGACCGACTGGGCGCCGAGTACTGTGTGGCCGGCCACGAGGTGTTTCTTGTGGTGCCGGGTCCCCGCGCCCAACGGGACCGGCTGGACACCGGGGTCGTGCGAATCACCTTGTCCGCCAAACTGCTTCCCTATACCGGGGGCTACCGGGCGATCATGCCGGGGCCGGTGCGGGCGCTGCTGGCCGAGTTGCGCCCGGATGCCCTGGAGGTGTCCGACCGGCTGACCCTGCGGTCGCTGGGTCAGTGGGGCCGCGAGCACGGCGCCACGACGGTGATGATCTCTCATGAACGGCTGGATCGCCTTGCCGGGCAGGTACTTCCGGCTCGAAGCGCACAGCGGCTCGCCGACTTCGCCAATCGGCGTACCGCCGCCGACTACGACACCGTCGTGTGTACCACCGAATTCGCGCGGCAAGAATTCGCCCGGATCGGCGCGACCAACACCGTGACCGTGCCGCTCGGCGTCGACCTGCAGACCTTCCACCCGCGACGACGGTCCGGTGCGTTACGGCGGCGCTTCGCCGGCCCGGGGCAGGTATTGCTGGTGCACTGCGGGCGGCTGTCGGTGGAAAAGCGCGCCGACCGCAGCATTGACGCGCTGGCCGCGCTGCGCGCCGCGGGCGTCGATGCGCGGCTGCTCGTGGTGGGTGCGGGACCGTTGCGCAGCAGGCTGGAGCGGCAGGCCGCCGGCCTGCCGGTGGAATTCACCGGGTTCGTCGCAAATCGGCGGACCGTGGCCGGCCTGTTGGCCTCGGCGGATGTCGCGCTGGCGCCCGGCCCGCACGAGACCTTTGGGTTGGCGGCCCTCGAGTCGCTGGCCTGCGGCACCCCCGCCGTGGTATCGCGCACGTCGGCCATGACCGAGATCGTCACCACGGACAGCGGTGCGGTGGCCGACAACGATCCGGCGGCCATCGCCGATGCGGTCTGCGAGCTGGTGGGCCGGCCCGAACAGCACCGTCGCCGGTGCGCGCGGCTGCGCGCGGAGATGTTCACCTGGCAGCGCTCGGCCACCGGCATGCTCACCACACTGGGTGCGGCCTGAGCGGGGCCGACCGCTAGTCGTCAATCAGTTTGCCGCGGTGCATGATTCGATCAAGGCGGGTCCGTACGTGGCAGCGCCGCATTCACATTCCCAGCGGACATGCGGACCACAGGAGCACGGGACGGTGACGACGATCATGTGTCCGGGCAGCAGCCAGTGACCACGCGAACAGCGCCGGGGCGGGCGGTCCATCCACTCGGCACGCAGCACGTGCGACAACTCGCCGACATCAGCACTCACGTCGCCCACCGTCGCATCGATCCAGCCGCGAAATCCAGCGCGCTGGCTGAATCGTTACCCTTCGTTGCCTCTCGTTGACCGTGTCGTTGTGCCGCGGCCAATTTCCCCAGCAGGGACGGAACTAAATAAACTGCTTGATTTAAACCAGGCACGGTAGTTCACTGAAGCGATGGCCACGGCGCGTGCGGTACGGACCGACCGCTCGGCGGTCACTCGGGAAGCCATCCTTTCCGCCGCTGAATGGTTACTCGCCGAGCGCGGCATGTACGCAGTCTCGAACCGGCAGATCAGTGAGGCCGCCGGACAGGGAAACAATGCCGCCGCCTGTTATCACTTCGGTACCCGGATCGAGTTGTTGCGGGCGATCGACGGCAAACACCGGCTGGCCATCGAGGAGCTGCGCGCCAAGATGCTGGCCGACATCGGTGAATCCACCGAACTGCGGGACTGGGTGGGCGCACTGGTGCGGCCGCTGACCGAGCACTTGGCGCACTTGGGTAGCCCCAGCTGGTATGCGCGCTTCGCCGCACAGGCCATGGCCGACCCCAGCTACCGGCAGGTCGTGACGAAGGACGCGCTCGCGTCGCCGACGTTGGTGCAAACCGTCGACGGGATCAACCGTTGTCTCCCCGACCTACCGAAGCGGGTGCGTTCGGAACGAATTGTCATGGCCCGCAACCTGTTGATGCACACTTGCGCCGAACATGAAGGCGCACTGGCCGAGCATGGGCCGCACGCGCGGTCCGGCTGGCCGGTCGCGGGCGAAAACCTGATCGACGCCATCGTCGGGCTGTGGCGCGCACCGGTGCATCTGCGCGCGACCACCGGCTAGCCATCACGATCGAGGAGCAGGATGACCGAAGTAACGATCACGACCGACCTTCCCGAGTTTCCGATGACCCGGGCCGTCGGCTGCCCCTTCGCGCCGCCGCCAAAGGTGTTGGAGCTCAACGCCGAGCGCCAGCTGGGCCGGGTGCGGATCTGGGACGGCAGCACGCCGTGGCTGATCACTGGCTACGAGGCGATCCGCTCGTTGTTCACCGATTCGCGAGTCAGCGTCGACGACCGCCTGCCGGGCTATCCGCACTGGAATGAAGGAATGCTGGCGACGGTGCACAGCCGCCCGCGTTCGGTCTTCACCTCTGACGGTGAAGAGCACACCCGATACCGGCGAATGTTGTCGAAGCCGTTCACCTTCCGGCGGGTCGAGGCACTGCGGCCGGCAGTGCAGCAGATCGCCGACGACCACATCGACGCGCTGCTGGCCGGACCCCAGCCGGGCGACATCGTCGCCGGATTGGCCCTGCCGGTCCCCTCCCTGGTCATCAGCCAGCTGCTGGGAGTGCCCTACGAGGAGGCCGACTTCTTCCAGGAACAGGCACAGCGCGGCATGGGCCGCTACGCGACCGAAGAAGACACCGCCCAGGGCGCCGCGTCCTTGGCGAGATATCTGGCCAAACTGGTCCGGATCAAGATGGAAAGTCCTTCTGAGGATCTGGTTTCCGATCTCGCCGAACGGGTCAACGCCGGGGAGCTCAGCGTCCGCGAGGCAGCGCAGCTGTCCACTGGCGTGCTCATCGCCGGTCACGAAACCACCGCGAACATGCTGAGTCTGAGCGTGGCGGCGCTGCTGGATAACCCAGATCAGCTGGCCCTGCTGCGCGACACCGAGGACCCGAGGGTGATCGCTACCGCCGTCGAGGAATTGATGCGGTACCTCAGCATCATCCAGACCGGCCAGCGGCGCATCGCCATTGCCGACATCGAGCTCGGCGGCGAGACGATCCGGGCCGGCGACGGCATCATTCTCGATGTGGCACCGGCGAATTGGGACAGCCGCCAGTTCCCGGCACCGGAACGGTTGGACCTGACCCGTGACGACGGCCCACACGTCGGTTTCGGCTATGGCCGCCACCAATGCGTCGGCCAGCAGCTCGCCCGGATGGAGTTGCAGATCGTGTTGCCCACCCTGTTCCGGCGGATCCCGACGCTGCGGATGGCGGTGCCGGTCGAGGAGTTGCCGTTCAAACACGATGCGCTGGCCTACGGCGTCTACGAGCTGCCGGTCACCTGGTGAGGCGCTGAAATTGTGACGCCGCAACTCGCCGCCCGCGGTCCGGTGATCGAGATTCCCGACGAACCCGACCGGGCGCGGATGTATGCCGAGATCGGTGCGCGGCTGCGCTCGGCGATGGTTGAGCACCATGTCGACGCGCTGATCCTGTTGCTGAACGGCTACGTCGGATACGCCACCGGCGCCAGCTGGCCGCTGCTGGACGCGGGTCTGTCGCATGTGGAGCGCCCGGTGGCGGTGGTGCTGGCAGACGACGAGCACCCGCACCTGTTCATGCCGTTCCGCGCCGGTGCGGCCGCGTACCATCAGGTGCCACCGGATCACGTGCACGGCCCGGTCTATCTCGAATTCGACCAGGGGGTAGCGGATTTCGCGCGGGTGCTGGCCGGGCTGATCCCGTCCGACGCGCGGATCGCGGTGGACGAGCTGACCGGCGCCATGCGCCGCGCCGAACGGAGGTTGTTCCCGTCGGGCCCGCCCTCGGAAGCGGCGGTGGTGGTGGGCGCAGCGCAGCTGGTCAAGACGCCCGACGAAATCTCTTGCATCCGGCGGGCGTCGCGCATCACCGAACAATCGGTGGCCGAAGTTCAGCCGTTGTTGACGCCCGGAGTCCGCCAGATCGATCTGTCCGCGAAACTCGTTCGCCGGGCATTCGAACTGGGCGCCACCGCCAACATACTGGAGGCCATCTGGCAGGTGATGCCGACGTCGCGGGCGACCGGGGTGTGGACCACACACGGCGACCTGGCGTTGCCGCTGCTGACCACCGACCGACGATTGACGGCCGGGGACGTGTTGTGGACCGACATCAGCATCAGTTATGCGGGCTACTGTTCGGATTTCGGCCGAACCTGGCTGGTGGGTGAGCAACCCTCGGCGCGCCAGCAGGACCAATTCGCCCAGTGGCGGGCCATTCTCGATGCGGTGCTTGCGGTCACCAGGGCCGGCGCTACCTCCGGCGACCTGGCCCGCGCCGCAATCGCGGCCAACGGCGGGCGCAAACCCTGGTTGCCGCACTTCTATCTCGGTCACGGCATCGGCACCTATCCCGCCGAAACACCGATGATCGGAACGGATCTCGGGGAGGAGTTCGATGACAACTTCGTGTTTCCACCGGGCATGGTGCTGGTCTTGGAGCCGGTGGTCTGGGAGGACGGCACCGGCGGCTACCGCAGCGAGGAGATGGTGGTGATCACCGACGACGGCTACACGCCGATCACCGACTACCCGTACACGCCCTATGGCGACTGACGTTTCGCCCGACTCGCGCCCGCTGCGGATCGCCCGGCGCGAGCGTGCGCTGGCCCAGATGGCTGCCGACGATCTCGATGTTTTGGTGCTCGGGCGCCAGGCCAATATCCGCTACGTGACCGGCGCCCCCCAGCTGTGGATCGCCGGCACCCGGCCGTTCGGCCCAATGTGCGTGGTCGTGCGCGCCACCGGCGAGATCTATCTCAACGCCACCGACGATGAGGGTGTCCCCGAGGAGATCGACCACGACCACCTCTACGGATTGGCCTGGAACCCGTTGACGCTGATCGAGTTGATGAGAGGCATCGACGGCGCCGCCACGGCGCGGCGGGTCGGGACCGACGCGCTGACCCCCACTTTCGCCGCGCTGCTGCCGCAGGCATTTCCCCAGGCAGAGATCGTGGACGGGGAGCACACCATGCGCGCGGCCCGCCGCATCAAAACGCCGGACGAGATCGGTGCATTGGGCACCGCGGTGCGGGTGGCCGAGCGCGGCCTCGCCGCCGGTGTCGGCGAGCTCCGGCCGGGTGCGTCCGTGCAGATGTTGACCGGCGCGGTGCTCGAGGCGATGGCGGCGGGCGGCGTCAGCACACCGGCCACCCAGGACGCCGCGTGGGTGACCCCGCGAGACCACCCCTCGGGTGCTGGCAGGCCGGTGGTCCGCGACGGCGACCTGGTCACCTTTGCGGCGGGTGCACTGGCCGACGGATATGTGGCCGAAGTAGGCCGCACCTGGCCCGCCGGAGAATCCGCGGGTGGCGCGGTCCGCGGGCTCTACGCCCGGCTGAACACGTTGTACGACAAGCTCGTCGACGCATGCCGCCCCGGCGCCCCGGCCGAGCGGCTGCTTGCGGCCTACGCAGCGGCCGGTGAACCGTTGCCGCCCATGGCCATCGCCCATGGCCTGGGCCTCGGTTTCGACCCGCCGGTGATCTCCGGAACACTTCCGGCTGGTGCCGCCGAGTGTCTGGAGACCGGTATGGTGCTGGCCGTCACCGGATATGTCTGGCAGCAAGGTGTCGGTGGGGCGCTCCGCCGGGACACCATCCAGGTCACCGAGCACGGTGCCGAGGTCTTGACCGCAAGTCCGTCCTGGCCGGCGGGTTAGGCGACCGCACCGGCTTCGCCCAGCGCTTCGTCGAGCAGGTCCCCCACTCGATGATGCGACCACAGCGACAGCACGTTGCACAGCATCTGCAGGGGCGCTCGCACGCTTTCCTCGTCGCTGATCCGGTGATCGGTGCGGTCGGCCGGCATGTCCGTCCCGAATCGCTTGTGCAGCAACGCCGGAACATCCAACAGCCAGGCAACCCCCATCGTCGCGGCGTAGAGCAACGTATGGCGGCGCAACCGGTCAGGATCGAGCACAACACCGCCGTGCCGGTGAAATTCGGCCACGAAATGGTCCAGCAGTTCGCCGAAATGATCGCGCCAGAGCATGGTTTCGGCCCCCGACATCGCGCCCCAGAGCGCCATGCCCAGGTTCATTTGGCTGACGCAGCCCCAGTCCAGCAGACCACAATGCAGCGTTGCGGTGTCGTCTCGCCAGAACCAGGCGTTGTCCACGTTGGCATTCCAATGGCAGAGCGCGACGTAGTCGGTGTCGGCGGCGAGTTGACCCAGGATGGTTTTCTCATGCCGGGCCAAACGGGGCGCGTCGTGCCGCAACCGCACGGCGAGCCGCGGATCCGCCGCGAGCGCGGGCAACAGACCCGGATGCCGTTCGGCGAACTCGGTCAGGTCGGCAATTCTGCGGCTGAGCTGCTCGGCGGTCCAAGGCGGGCGCTCCCCCACCGTCGCCGCCCGCACGTCGAGCGGGAACCGGGCGGTGAGCCCGGCCGGCAGCAAGCCGGATCGATGCGCACCGGCCAACCGGGCCAAAGCGGATACCAGTGCCCGGTAGTGCTCGACCGGTTGTGGCATCCGGTAATCCAGGCACTTGTGGTATTGCGGCTCGATTCCGTTGCAACCGAGAGTGATTCGTTCGGTGATCAGTAGTCCCGTTCCGGTGTCCCGGTGATAGTCGGCAAAGACAACGCGGGGTACCGCAATGGGGAACCCTTGCATCCGGGACAGCGCCGCGAACCGCACCTCCGGCTCCATCTGCGTCTTGCCCCGATCCCGGACCGGGTTGTTCACATCCCGGGAGAACTTGACGAACAGCTCCGTGGGTAGACAGTTTTTGCTGCGGCGATACCGCACGCTCAACGCTGCCTTGCGTCCGGTGCTGCCGCCGGCGACCTCACGAAACGCGGTGATGGCGGCAACGGAGTCGTTCTCGGCCAACGTGCCCGCTGCCCGGAAGGCAGCCGTCAAGAACGTGGGGCCGCCGCGACGCAGCGCATCCGGATGCACTGGCATCGGTTGCCCTAGCGCGTCGCCGGAGACCCATTCGGCGTTGTCACGGCGCATAATTCACCAAGTCTGTTCGGCCGCGCGCACCAGCATGTGGTTGACGGCGACCCGGCGGTCGCGGGTGACCATGTAGAGCACGGCGTCGGCGATGTCCGCCGGGCGCAATTTCACCATGTCCGCGGTTTGCCGTTCGAAGGTCTCCCGTGCCGGTGCCGCCAGATGGCTGAAGATCTCGGTGTCGACGGTGCCGGGGCCGACGACCCCGACCCGGACCCGCTTGCCCAGCACCTCTTGCCGGATGCCTTCGCTGAATGCGTTCACCCCGAACTTGGTCAACGAGTACACCGCGGTGCCGGGTCGGGCCACCCACCCGGCCGTCGAGCTGATGGTGACCAGATCGGCCACCCCGCGCGGCGAGTCACCGGCCGCCTCGATCAGATGCGGCAGCGCGGCCCGGGTCACGTACAGGACACCCTTGATGTTGACCTCGATCAGGTCATCCCAATCCTGCAGGGCGGCTTCGGCGGCCGGCCCCATCCGCATCAGGCCGGCGTTGTTCACCACGACGTCCAGCCGGCCCAGCTCGCTTACCGCGTGCTGCACCGCTGCGGCGACTTGTTCGGCGTCGGTGACGTCGGCGGTTGTCACCACCGCCGTGCCGCCCGCGGCGTGGATCTCGTCGCGTAGCTCGCGGAGCCGGTCCGCCCGCCGGGCCAGCACCGCCACCGCCGCACCTTGCGCGGCAAGAGCTTTGGCCGTGGCCGCGCCGATCCCGCTGCTGGCACCGCTGACCAGCGCGGCGGTGCCGGTCAGCGGCGGTGTCGCAGATGTCATGGCCGGGCTCCCGAGTTGCTCGCGTGCAGGACGTAGTCGTTGTGCTCACCGAGATCGGGGGCGCCCCGCGCGATTGCGGCGGGACAGTTCGCCATTCGCCACGACGGCCCGACGATCGGACGCTGGCCTTCGCGGTGATCGGTGACGAAGCGGTACAGCTCGCGGTTCCACAACAGCGGGTCGCTGATCACGTCGAGAGATGTTGCACTCTTGGCGGCCGGCACCCCGGCCCGTCGGAGGCGCTGGGCGAGTCTCTCCGCGTCGTGGGGCCCGGTGAGCGCCGCCAGCGTGGCGTCCAGCGTGTCACCGTGCCGGTGGCGCCCGTCGCCGGTCGCGTACCGCGGGTCGCGGGCCAGGTCGTCCGCCTCGAGCACGTCGCACAGCCGCCGCCACTGCTCGTCCGTACCGACGGCCAGGCTGATCCACGCACCGTTGGCGCACGGGTAGCACCCGTGCGGGCACATGTCCGGATGACGGTTGCCTTCGGGCAGCAGTGGGCCGCCGGTGTAGCTCTGGTGCAGTAGGCAATCCCCGATCATCGACGACAGGGTTTCGACTGCCGAGACGTCGACGAACTGGCCCACTCCGCCGGCTTCGCGATGCAGCAGGGCGACGACGGCGGCGTATGCGGCGGCGGCGCCCACGGTGGAATCTCCGTACCGCATGCTGGCGCCGAGTGGCGGGCCTCCGGGTTGACCGACGAGCGAGGCGAGTCCGGCCAGCGCGGCGAAGCACGGTGCGTAGCCCGTCTGGTGCCCCAACGGTCCGTCGTTGCCCCACATCTTGATCGACACCGAGATGATGCCAGGGTTCAGGGCCTTCAGTTGCTCGTAGCCGAGTCCCTGCCGCTCCATCGCACCTGGCCGCAGATTGTTGATGACGATGTCGCTGTGCCGGATCAGCTCGTGCAGCCGGGCCATGCCCGCCGCCGATTTGATGTCGAGGTCCACGCTGAGGATCTCGGGGTTGATGCTCAGAAAGAACGGTGCGTGGTTGACGTCGGTGCCGCCGTAGGCCCGCATCTCCTCGGGGATCGCAGCGGATTCGACCTTGATCACCTCGGCACCCAACAGCGCCAACAGTTTTCCGGCATAGGGGCCGGCCCACACCTTGGTCAGTTCCACCACGCGCACGCCTGCCAGCGGGCCGCCCCGATCATTGATGGTCGTGCGCATCGACCGCGCCCGGCGTTGGGGGCGTGACCTGACGGGCGCATTGAGTATCGACGCCGTGTGCTCACCGAGACGAGGGGCGGCAGCGGTCAATTCGGCCGGTGTGGCGCTGAGCGCGTAGGGCACCGTCGGATAGGCAGCGGCGCCCAGCACCGGGTGCCGCAGCTGGCGGAAAAACCGGCGGTGCCGGTATTGCGGCGAGCGGTGCAGGTCCTCGGCGTCGTTGACCGGGACCAACGGGACCCCCAGTTGCTGGGCCCGCTCGGCGGCTGCTTCCCGCGGCAAATCCTTGACCCACGCCGCGAAGCCGCGCTGGAAGGCGGCGACCTTCTGCGGTGTGACGGAAAACTCCAACCAGTCGTCGTCGAATGCGTCCAGCCACTCCGGCTGTCCCAGCAGCTCTTTCACGCCGAGCCAGTGCGCCCGGTTGGTCACATACAGATAGACGAAACCGTCCGCGCAGGCAAAGAAGGACGCCGGACCCTGCTGGTCGTAGTCACTCCGCTCGCCGGTCGCCGGGGACTCTCCAGTGAGGACGCGGCCGACGATGCAGTCGCTGCGCGACACCAGCACGGCCTGCTGGGAGATGTCGATAGTTTCACCCCGCCCGGTACGTAATCGGCGCACCAGCGCCGAGGCGACGCAGAGAGCGGCCTCGAGCCCCGCCTCGTAGTCGGCCAGGAATCTGCCGGGACCCTGCAGTGGCGGCTCGGCCGGATCGGCGTGGCTGGGCGTGTGATAGCCCCAGCCGCTGGCTTGGAACACGTTGATGCTCGCGGCATTTCGATACTCGCCGGGCGCGTCCTGACCGAACGGGGTGATCGAGCAGAACACCACTTCCGGATGGCGTTCGGGCAAGCCGGAGATCTCCGCGCCGATCACCGCGTCGGCGCTACTCAACAGCTGCTGCAGACACTGCCGGCCGGCGGTATCGGTGATGTCGAGCTCCACCGAACGCTTGTTGGTGTTGAGGTATGCGAACAGCACACTGCCTTCCGGCGCCGGGGCATACCCAGGTCGGCGGGCGAGCACCGGCGCCATCGCCCGGGTGCTGCTGCCGCACCCGGGCTTCTCGATCTTGACGACTTCGGCGCCGAAGTCCGACAACAACTTTCCGCAGTATTCGCCGGCCACCGAGTCAGCCAGCTCGACAATGCGGAATCCCGTCAGCGCCGACATCACGGCATCGCGGTCAGGGCTTTTGCCGGCCCGAGCGGCTCAGCCGCCACTCCGGTGGGAAGTTCAGGTCGTTGTCCTTCACCACGTTGTTGAGGCCCTTGCTGAAGGTGCCTTCGGTCAGGTCGACGTCGTTGTCCTTGTCGTTGGCGATCATCGGCAGCATTCCCTCGACCATGCCCGTGAGCAGGCTGCCGAAGTACTCCCCCTTGTGCTGCTTGTACAGCTCCAGGAAGGTCTTCTGCACCGCGACGGTGTCCGTCGGACGGGACCGCGAGCAGGCCAGCGCGTACTTCGCGGTCTCCTCCTCCAGCTTGTCACGGGGCACCACGCTGTTGACGAAGCCGCAGTCGTACATTTCTTTTGCGCTGAAGGGCCGCCCGGTGAACAGCATCTCGGAGAACTTGCGCAGGCCCATCGTCTCGGCCCACCACCACAGCCGCGGACCCCAGCCGACGTAGCGGAACGCCGGGTGCCCGAACAGGGCGTCGTCGGAGGAGATTACCAGGTCGGCGTCGCCGGCCTGATAGAAGTGCCAGCCGTAGCAGTAGCCCTTGGCTTCGATGATGCTGATCTTCCGAAGTTCCTGCAGCGGACGGTTTCCCGCGCGCGCCTTGGCGTAGAAGTCGGTCACCGTGGACAGGTAGCGATACGAACCGCCCGGCGGGTATTTGACGTCGTCGTCGTTGATGGCGAGCTCGTGCAGCAGCGACATGCCGGGGTTTTCCAGCATGCCTCGCTGTTCGGGCAGGTCCCCGCCACTGCCGAAGTCCTCACCCTCGCCGCGGATCACGACGACCTTCACGTCGTCGTCCACGTTGCACTTGTGGATCAGGTCGGCGTAGTTCTGCCGCATCCCGAGGGTGGTGGAATTCTGTGCGTCGGGGCGGTCGAAGGTGATGTAGGCGATTCTGTTCTTGACGTCCTTTTCGAACTTGATGTACTGCTCGGCTTCCTTCTTCATCTCTTCGTAGTCGTATTCGGGCATGTCTCTCTCCACTTCTGTTGCCTGGTTGAGTGTCTACTTGAGCAAAGCGCCCGCGTCGACGGGTAAGGAAACGCCTGTGACATAACGTGATTCATCAGAGGCGAGGAACAGGACGGCATTGCTGATGTCGACGGCCTCCACCCACGGCACCGGCAACGTGTGTGTCATCTGCGAGAACGGCGCGAAATCCTCGGGGCCCGGATTTTCCAGATCCGGGCGGAACAGCCGGAATGTCACCTCGTTCATGGTCATCGGTGTGTTGACCTGGCTGGGGTGCACCGAGTTCACCCGGATGCTGTGCTGGCCGAGCTCGACGGCGAAGCTGCGCATCAGCCCCATCACGCCGTGCTTGGCGGCGATATAGTGTCCCGTGTAGGCCAGCGCTTTGTGCGAACCGACCGAACCGGTCAGCACGATGGAGCCGCCACGTCCGCCCTTGATCACGTGTGGCACACCGGCTTTCACGGTTTTCCACACGCCGGACAGGTTGACGTCGATCATGTCCTGCCAGATGTTTTCGGGCAACTTGTGCAGCTTGTTGCCGAACGTCCCGATACCGGCGTTGGCGACGATGATGTCGAGGCGACCGAGTTGCTGCACGCCGTCGTCCACCGCGGCCCGCAGCGCGTCGAAATCGCGGACGTCCACCTCGGCGGTAACGATGTGCCGCCCCAGGGCCTCAACCAGGTCGGCGGTCTCGGCGAGATCGGCCGGCGTCGAGGAGTCGTAAGCCAGGTTGTCGATGGGCCCGCAGATGTCGACCGCGATGATGTCGGCACCCTCCTGGGCCAGGCGCACCGCGTGGCTGCGGCCCTGCCCACGCGCAGCCCCGCTGATGAATGCGACCTTGCCCGCAACCCGTCCGGCGCGTCCGGCGCGTCCGGTCACTGGGGCACCACAGCCGGCATGGATTCCCAACCGCGCACCGTGGACGTCGGGCTCAGCTTGGCGTTGCCCAGGTCGACGTCCCACTCGGGGAACCGTTTGAGGATCTCTTCCAAGGCGATTCGTCCTTCCAGTCGGGCCAGCGCGGAGCCGAGGCAGAAATGCGTCCCGACGCTGAACGTCAGGTGCGGGCGGGCACGGTGAATGTTGAATTCGTCTGCGTCGGGACCGAATTGGCGGGGGTCACGGCACGCCGCCCCGATCAGCATCATCAGCACGCTGCCTTCGGGCACCGTGTGGCCGTGCAGGGTGACGTCGCGGGTCACGTACCGGGACACATGCGGTGCCGGCGGTTCATAGCGCAGCAGCTCCTCGACGGCCTGGGGGATCAGTGTTGGGTTGGCGACGATTTCGCGGCGCTGGTCGGGGTGTTCGGCGAGCACCTTGCCCGCCCACCCGATCAGCCGGGTGGTGGTCTCGTTTCCGGCCCCGGCGACGACGTTGAGGTACACGAGTATCTCGTCCCGGGTCAGCCGCCGCGTGGTGCCCGTCTCGTCGACGAACTCGACGTTGAGCAACTCGGTCATGATGTCGTCGGAAGGATTCTCGGCGCGCCAGTCGATGTAGGCGGCGAACTGCTCGCCCACCGACAGGCCCTGTTCGGCGGCGCGCATCGGCTTGCCCGCCTCGGTGCGCAGCTGGGCGTTGCCGCGGTCACGGATGTACACCTGGTCGTCCTCGGGAATACCGAGCAGTGCGCTGATGACCTTCATCGGCATCAGCGCGCCGAGGTCGGTGACGAAGTCGAACCGGCCCGATCCGATCAGCGGATCGAGCAACTGAGCGCAGAATTCGCGAATCATCGGTTCGAGCGCGCCGATCTTGCGCGGGGTGAACATCCGCGACAGCAGTTTTCGGTGCACATCGTGGATCGGTGGGTCTTCGAAAATCAGCATGCCGGACGGAATGTCGAGGTTGGCCTTGATCAGCTCCAGGATCGCGCCGCGGGCCGAGCTGAACGTGACGTGGTCGACCAGCGCCTTGTTCACATCGGCGAAGCGGCTCAGCGCGAAGAAGTCGTATTGGGCGTTGTAATAGAGCGGCGCCTCGTCACGCAACCGCCCGAACATCGGGTAGGGGTCGATGATGAGTTCCGCGTCGTAGGGATCGAAACGGACCTGACTGTCGGTACTTGTGGTCACGTAGAACTCCTACCGCCGGCCTCCCCCTGCACCACCGCTGCCGACCAAATCGGCGGTGAGGCGGGGGTTTTGGCCAATTTCTACACTTCGCTTAATTGGGCTGTCCGATCGAGCGCGAGGACGTCGGCTTTTCTCTATTCTCGTAGAGAACCATACAGCGGGTGTTGTGACAAGGCTCCACTCAACGCCGCCCGCTCCGGCGCGCCGGACGCCGCCCGTCGGTGCGGGTCAGTTCTCCCTTGGCCGGACTCTTGAGCACACCGGTGGCGATGGCCGCCAGAATCCCGTCGAGTTGCGCTGCGCTGTCGACGATTCGGTCACCGTGGGCGAAGCGAAGCAGCAGGCCGTTGATGAACGTCAGCGTGATGTTGCTCAGGTCCTCGACCACCGCCGACTCCAGTTCGGCACCGCGCGGCATCAGCTGAACCAGAATCTCGCGGTGCAACTTGGTGAAGGCATCGGTGCCCTGCTGCAGCGTCGCGGCGAGCGCCGGATCGCGCGAGGCCTGCATGGTCAACTCGTAGCGCGCCTTGGTGCGAGAGAGTTCCGGCTCGCGGCCGGACTGGATGACCACCTGTGACAGCAGGGAGGGTGACCGCGCGTTCTGGGAGTTGCCCGAATTATCGGCCACCGCTTGCAGATTCGCCATGTCGAGCTCGGCCAGGCGCTCGGCGACGGCCAGCAGCAGCGCGGAACGGGTGCGAAAGTAGAACGAGGTGGTGCCGTCGGGCACCCCGGCTTTCCGGTCGACCTTCAGGTGGCTCAGCCCCTTGGCGCCGTCGTCGGCCAGCAGTTGGATCGCCGCATCGCACAGATCGCGGCGGCGTTCGGCGGGGTTTGGCTTGCGTCGCTTGTCCATCGGCACCTTCGTCGGCTTGGCTGCAGAGCGTACTCTACATATGTAGTGTCAGCCAAGCGCCGTCAGATACCGATAGACAAAACCCCCGCTTCGGCGGGATGCCGAAGCGGGGGCCTTGTTCAGCTGTTGATCAAACGGCGATCAGGTGCACGGTACGCCGTGCGGGCCACCAATCCAATGGCCAGGTGGGGACTGCCACGGGCAGAACTTCTTGATCTGGCCGGGGGCCGGACCGGGACCCCACCAGTTGATCGGATTGTCGATACCCGGTCCCGGCGGGTTGGGCGGGCCCGGGATGTGCGGGCCGGGCCTAGCGTCGGCCATACCTGCGCCGAGGCCCAGGGCAGCTGCACCTAACGCACCCAACATGGTCGTTGTTCCAGCAAACTTCTTGATGTTCATTCTCGACCTCCTCGCGGGTCCATTCGCCGGGCACGTCTTGCGGCGCCGCGTTGACCTGCGATGACGGCGGACCGTCGATTTTTCGGTTGGATCTTGATTACCCGCGCGCCGTCCTTGCCAAACGCCACTGGGTCGGTGGCACCGGGGGTAGCCCCGCTCGGATTCTGGACCCCACCCAGCCGCGCGCCGCACTGGCTGCGGCCCTGTGTCGATGCCGCACGACGCTGGTGGAACTCGCCCAGCCTCAGACCGGCTCGCGCACCGGCAACCCGGCGGCGCCATAGATCGCGTCGATGACGGTCATGTTCTCGACGGCATCTTCCGGCGTGGTCTTGACCGGCTGGCCGTGCAACACCGCGGCCGCGAATGCGTCGAGTTGATACGCGTAGGAGGCACGGCGCGACAAGCGCTCCGCCCGCCTGCCGTTCGACGATTTCACTGTAAGTCGGTGAAACAACTGCGGGACAACGGGATTGAGCACCCGCATCTCGCCGTTATCGCCGATCACTTTAACGCTCATATCCAGTAGGCGCGTCGACCACATCGAGGTACGGACCCGGCCGGTGTGCCCTTCGGCGAACCGGAGTTCGGCCGTCATCGCCCGGTCGACCCGTGGGTCGCGCAGCTTCGCCTGTGCGGAAACGACTTCCGGAGTGGATCCGCCGAACGTGCGAACCATGTGGACGGCGTAGCAACCGGCGTCCATGGTGGCGCCCCCGGCAAGGGAATAGTCATAGCGGATGTCGGAGAACTTGGGCAGCGGGAAGCACATGGCCGCCTCCACCCGGCGCAGCGTGCCCAGCTCGCCCGAGGCGATGATCTCTTCGATCCGCAATGTCAGCGGGTGGTAGCGGTAGTGGAATGCCTCCATCACCACCTTGCCCGATTCTGCTGCCGCGGCTGCGATCTCGCGGGCCTCGGCAGCGTTTGCGGTGAACGGCTTCTCGCACAGCACGTGCTTGCCCGCGGCCAGCGCGGCGCGGGTCCACCGGCCGTGCATGCCGTTCGGCAGCGGGTTGTAGATGGCGTCGATGTCCGGGTCGGCAATCAGTGCGTCGTAACTGTCATGGACGCGGTCGATGCCGTGCTTGGCGGCGAATGCCCGTGCGCGCGAGACGTCGCGGGCCGCCACGGCGGCTACGACCACCTCGGCGTTCCCTTTCGCCGGATTCACCAGCGCCAGCGGCGCTATGCGCGCTGCGCCAAGAATGCCGATGCGCATGGACACCGGTTCACGCTAGCACCGCACTACGCCACTCAGCGGCGCGCGAATGCGGGAGCGCGCTCCGGCAGGACTCCGACTCCGATGAAATACGCGGGCAGAAACGAGACCCACGGGAAGCGCTCGATAAAGCGCAGCACCGAGTCCGGCGGCGCGGGATCGGCGCCGCGCAACAACGGTCCGAGCAACCGCCGATGTAGCACAAGTTGCACGAATTGCGTTATGGCGGTGGGGATTACCCGGCGGCGGCGGATCCTGGCCAGATCACGGTCGGTGACCCGGTGCCGCTGCAGCGGTTCGGCGAGGATGGTCGCGGCCGCCACGGCATCCTGAACCGCCAGGTTGATGCCGACGCCCCCCATCGGGGACATGGCGTGCGCCGCATCGCCGATGCACAGCAAGCCTGCGCGGTGCCAGCGTCGCAGGCGATTCACCCGGACATCGAGGTGCTTGACGTCGTCCATGGACTCCAGCGCGTCGACCGATCCGGCCGCCTCCGGCACCAGGGCCGCGACCTCGCGACGGAATGCCTCGATGCCCTGCGCGCGCAGCTGCGCGTCGCTGCCCTTGCGCCCGAGGTAGGCGATTTGGAAGTAACCCTCCCGCGGGATCACAGCCAGTGCCTTGCCCGGGCCGGTGCGGGGCAGGAACGAGAATTCGGTGTTGTCGTTGCGGGGCAGCTGGAACCACCACACGTCGAAGTTCACCGGGAACTCGCGGGTCGGCAAACCGGCCTCCTGTCGCGCGATGGACCACCGGCCGTCGCAGGCGACGGTGAGTTCGGCCCGTAGTTCGCCGTCACCGTCGGGACCGCGATACCGGACCCCGGTCACCCGGTCACCCTCCCGCAGCAGCCCGGTGACCTCGGTGTTCATCCGCAGGTTGAACGTCGGCTCCGCGGTCGCGGCCTCGGCAAGCAGATTGAGCAGGTCCCACTGCGGCACCATCGCGATGAACGGATGCGGTTGGCGCAGCCGGCCGAAGTCGACGTAGGTCACCGAGCGGCCATTCGACTCGAATGCCGCATTGCGGACTTCGGTATACGACAGCTTGGAAAAGCGTTCCCACAGCCCCAATTCGTCGAGCAGCCGCATGGTGGTGGAGTGCACGGTGTCGCCGCGGAAGTCGCGCAGGAAATCGCCGTGCTTCTCCAACAGGGTGACGTCCACGCCGGCCCTGGCCAGCAGCAGCCCCAGGACCATGCCCGCCGGGCCGCCTCCGATGATCGCGCACGTCGTCTTCTCGGCCATGACGGCTCAAGCATAGGTCTCGCCCGGACACGGCTTCAGCCCGCGCCAGTTTGCCGCCGTCGCGAGGCTCTTGTCATAACGTGACAACTGCGATGTGTGATCCCCGGCGGCGACACGCCGGGTGAGGAGAAAGGTGTTGTGCTGGTGACGACGCGACGAGCCGCTGCGACGCGACCCGCCCACGGCGATCGGGCCCGGGCCGAGCGCACCCGCGCCACGGTGATCGATGTGACGGTGCAGATCGTGCTCAACGAGGGCATTGCGGCGGCCAGCGGCCGCCAGATCGCGGACACCGCGGGCGTCACCTGGGGAGTCATCCAGGATCACTTCGGCGACCGTGATGGCCTCCTGATGGCGGTGGTGGACCAGGGCTTCAACGAGTTGCTGGACGCCCTGCGATCCACGCCGGTGGCGACCGAGGACACACCCACCCGCGATCGGGTGGAGGCGGTGGTCACCTCGGCGTGGCGAGCCATGTCCAGCCCCACCGCACGTGCGGCAACCGAGATTCTGATCGGCACCCGCGCCACTCGCGGCAGCGCAGCCACCGGGCACATCAAACGCTTGGCCAAGACGTTCAATACGCTCGGCACCGCGATCGATCGCAACCTCAGCCCGAACCAGCGAGCAACCATCGGCGAGCATCTGCTGACCTCTTTGCGCGGCATGATCGCCAACCAACTGGTCATGCATCGCCCCGTCGACACGACCAAGGTCCGTCGGCTGCTCGTCGACCTCCTCAGCTGCTACATCGACACGAAACAGCAACGGGCGGAGCAGAATTCATGACCGAAACGATGCAAACGCTGCTCAGCCAGCGGGTGTCTGACGCCGGCATCGCCGTGAAATTCGGTGACCTGCAATGGACCTGGCGTGACTATCTCACCGAATCGGCAGCACAGGCCGCAGCGCTGCTGGCCGCCGCCGACCGGGATCGGCCGATGCACATCGGTTCCCTGCTGGGCAACACGCCGGACATGCTGACGCAAATGGCGGCGGCCGGCCTCGGCGGTTACGTCCTGTGTGGGCTGAACACCACGCGCCGCGGCGAGGCGCTGGCCGCCGACATCCGGCGCGCGGACTGTCAGATCGTGGTGACCGATGCCGAGCACCGCCCGCTGCTGGACGGTTTGGACCTGGGCGGCACGCGGGTCCTCGACACTTCCAGCCAGCAGTGGAAGGAGTTGATCGCCGGCGCCGGTCCTCTCGTTCCATACCGCCAGGTCGAGATGATGGACCCGTTCATGATGATCTTCACGTCCGGCACCAGCGGAAACCCGAAGGCCGTCCAGGTCGCGCACCTGATGCCGACGTTCGCCGGGCGCAGCCTCGCCGAGCGGTTCGGATTGACCGAGCGGGACACTTGCTATGTGTCCATGCCGCTGTTCCACTCCAACGCGGTCGTCGCCGGCTGGGCCCCCGCCGTCGTCTCCGGTGCCGCGATGGTGCCGGCGAAGTTCTCGGCGAGCAACTTCCTGTGCGAGGTGCGTCGGTACAACGCGACGTACATGAACTACGTCGGCAAGCCCCTCGCCTACATCCTCGCGACGCCCGAACGCGAGGACGACGCCGACAATCCGCTGCGGGTGGCCTTCGGCAACGAAGCCAACGAGAAGGACATCGCCGAATTCGCCCGCCGTTTCGGCGTACAAGTCGAGGACGGCTTCGGATCGACCGAAAACGCGGTCATGGTGATTCGCGAACCGGGCACGCCGCCCGGATCGATCGGTAAGGGCGCCGACGGGGTGGCGGTCTACAACAGCGACACCAGCACCGAATGCGCCATCGCACAGCTTGACGAGAACGGCGCCCTGCTCAACGCGGACGAGGCCGTAGGCGAACTGGTGAACACCACGGGATCGGGCCTGTTCACCGGCTACTACAACGACCCGCAGGCAAACGCGGAACGGCTGCGGGGCGGGATGTACTGGTCGGGTGATTTGGCCTACAAGGACGCACAGGGTTGGATCTACCTGGCCGGCCGCACCGCGGATTGGATGCGGGTGGATGGCGAGAATCTCGCGGCGGCACCGATCGAACGAATCCTGTTGCGGCACAAGGCCATCAACCGAGTCGCGGTGTATGCGGTCCCGGACGGCCGGGTCGGGGACCAAGTGATGGCGGCCGTCGTGCTACACGAGGGCCGCGCCTTCGACCCCGAATCTTTCGAAGCCTTCCTCGACGCACAGCCCGACCTGTCCCCCAAGGCGCGGCCGCGCTACGTCCGCATCGCCGCCGACCTGCCCAGCACCGCCACCCACAAGGTGCTCAAGCGTCAGCTGATCGCCGAGGGCACCTCCATCGGCGCGGGGGAAACCCTGTGGGAGCGTGCCGAACGCGGTACCGCCTATCGGACGGTGAGCTCATGACCGAGAACGGCGGAACCCGGGTAGCGGTCTATTTCGACTTCGACAACATCGTCATCTCCCGTTACGACCAGGTACATGGCCGCAACTCCTTCCAGCGGGACAAGGCCAAGGGGCTCGACCAGGACCGGTTGCGGGTGGCCACCGTCGATCTGGGCGCCATCATGGACTTCGCGTCGTCATTCGGCACACTGGTGCTCACCCGCGCGTACGCCGACTGGTCCGCCGAGGTGAACGCCGCCTACCACGGCCAGTTGGTGGGCCGCGCCGTCGACCTCGTGCAGTTGTTTCCGGCGGCCGCGTACGGCAAGAACGGCGCCGACATCCGGCTGGCCGTCGATGCGGTCGAAGACATGTTCCGGTTGCCCGACCTGACCCATGTGGTCATCGTCGGTGGTGACTCCGACTACATCGCCCTGGCACAGCGCTGCAAACGGCTGGGGCGCTATGTCGTCGGGATCGGGGTGGCCGGAGCCAGCAGCCAGTCGTTGGCCGCGGCGTGCGACGACTTCCTCACCTACGACGCGCTGCCGGGCATCTCGCCCCCCGTCGCGGCGACCCAACCGAAAAAGCGCGGCCGCCACGCCAGCGCCGCCGAGCCCGACGACGAGCCGGCGCCTCCGGATTCGCAAGCCGCGGCAACCGCATTGCTGGAACGCGCCTTGCGGATCAGCCAGGAAAAGGATGACGCGGACTGGCTGCACAATTCGCAAGTCAAGGCGCAAATGAAGCGGATGAATCCGTCGTTCAGCGAAAAATCGCTGGGATTCAAGTCTTTCAGCGATTTCCTGCGTTCCCGCGCCGATCTGGTGGAACTGGATGAGAGCACCACCACGCGGATGGTGCGCCTGAAGTCCGACGTCCCTTAACGATCGATCTCGCCGGCGATGCCGCGCTCGATGCTGCTTCGGGTGACGTCGGGCAGCACGATGAGGCCATCGAGTTCGGTACGCGCCAAGCCGTAGGCGTGCTGACGCTCGGCAGCCGTGGCGCCGGAGTCCGCGGCGATCCGGAGCAGGTTCTGGGCGCGCGAGACCCGCTGCTTCTCCTCTTTGGAGAAGTCGTTGGTCCGCCTGCGCATCGCCTCGGCTTCGGCGGCGTTGAACGCGGTCACATAGTCCTCGACGGCATCAAGGTACTCCCGCGCGGCGTCCCGGTCGTCGGAAAGATCCTCGGCGCGCAGTGGTTTGAGCAGGTCGGCCCGCAGCTTGGCCTTGTGGAAACGGGTGGTCAGCGGCTCCCGCATGTCGGTCATCACCGGAAAGTCCAGCAACCGCGATGCGTCGAGTTCGTATGCCAGCCAACGCGCGTCGGTATCCTCGTGCGCCTCGAGCGCGCGTCTGATGGCGCGCCAGTGCGCCGCTGGATTGCCGGCTGAGCCAGTGACGCCCGGGGCGTCGGAAATCTCGTCCGGGCCCGAACTTCTACCCGACTCCCCCGCCCGCTTGCTGAACGAAGAGATCGCCTTGATCCCGGCCGCAATCAGACCGATCAGCGGCAGCGCCAGCAGCAGCAACTCGAGCAAGCGGAACAGCACACCCACGAGGCCAGGATGCCATCAAATTTTCAGCGCTTGTCGAGTTGCCCGGCGGCGACCTGGTCGGCCGCCTTGGCGGTCACGTTGCCCGCCAAGCGGGAGGCCACTTCGGGAGCGTTGGCGGCGAACTGCGCCAGCGCCCGCTGACGCAGTGGTGCGACGGTGATCTCACCGCGATTGCGCTCGATCGCGGTGACCACGGCGGCGCCCACCTGCTCCGGCTTCCCGGTGCCGATCAGCGGCGGCGCGTCGGCCCCAGAGTCGGCGAACATGCCGGCGCCGCTGATCGCCCCGGGACTGACCACCGAGACGCCGATACCGTCTGGACGCAGGTCGTCACGCAGGCACAGGGCGAAACCGCGCAGGCCGAACTTGGTCGCGGCGTACAGCGAGGCCCGGGCTGTCGCCGCCTTGCCCGAGATGGACGAGATGTAGACGAAGTGACCCGACCCGCGGGCGACGAAGGCCGGGATCAACTCGCGGGTCATCTGTACGGGCACCTCGAGATTGACTCGTAGCGCGCGGTCGACCTGCTCGGCGGTGTAGCTGTCCAGCTTGCCCGAAGCCGGTAGCGCCGCGTTGGATACCAGCACGTCGATCGGGCCGGCTTCGGCAAGCAAGGCCGGGCCCGCACCCAGTTCGGCGAGATCGCTGACGATCGTGCGGTGTCCACCGCCCGGCAGCGAGGCCACCAGCTCGGCCAGCTCCTGAGGCTTGCGTGAACTCACGATCAGGTGCGCTCCGCGCTTGGCGAGCGCCTGGGCGATCGCGCGGCCGAGGCCACCCGTCGCGCCGGTCAGCAGAACAGTTTTTCCGGTCAGCTCCATGCCGCTGACGCTAGCCGATCCCGCTGAGAGCCCGGTACTCGAAGCGGTTGAGCACGTCGTAGGAGCCCCCGACGGTTACCGAGAACACTCGGTAGAGCAAACGCACGGCGGTGACGGGAATCTTGTCGTACGCGGCCAGCACGGGTCGCCGCTCCACCAGGTGCAGGCTGGGGTCCCAGTCCTGCAACTCGCGAGCGTCGCGGATCCCCCACTTGACGATGCCCTTGGTGAACACCTTCGACACCGGCGGCCCCAGCGGTGAAACGGTGTCGAAAAGCATTTCACCGCTGTCGAATTGAGCTGTAAGGCGGGCGAGCAACTGCCGGACCTCGGTTGGCGGCAGGTACATCAGCAGACCTTCGGCGATGACCAGGGTGGGCTGCCCGACCGGGATGTCCGCGAGCCACCCCGGGTCGGTCACCGACGAGCCGACCATGCGGTAGTTCGCGGTTTCGGTGTACAACCGGCGGCGCAACTCGATGACTCCCGGCTGGTCCAGGTCGAACCACTGCACGGACTCCGGCACCGACAACCGGAAGACGCGGCCATCCAGACCGCAACCAAGATGCAGCACAACGGCTTCGGGATGCCGACGCAGGAAGTCCGCAGACCAGTCGTCGAGCTGTTTGGCACGCAACGCGACGAGATACTGATTCGACACCGGCAATGACATGCGGTGAATCCGCTTGAAGTCGTAGTCGATGCGCTCGACCGCTTCGGCCGCCGTCCGATCACCCAGAATCGGCCGCTTCGCCCGGCATTCATAGGCACGCAGGTAGAGGGTGACCAGGTTGGTCCACTCCACCGAGCCCCACCGGACGGAACTGAAGTCGACCTTGTCCCGCGTCACAGCTCCACCCTACGGAGGCTGGATCAGCAGGCGGCCGCCGTCGGCCGGTGTGCCACGATGACAATTCGTCCACTCAAGGCCCGACCCAGTCAGGAGATTCAATGCCGAACCGATTGACCGACAAAGTCGCACTGATCAGCGGCGGGGCCCGCGGCATGGGCGCATCCCATGTCCGGGCGCTGGTGGCCGAGGGCGCCAAGGTGGTGTTCGGCGACATCCTCGACGACGAAGGCAAGGTGGTCGCGGCCGAGGTCGGCGACGCCGCGCGCTACGTGCACCTCGATGTCACCGAGCCCGATCAGTGGGACGCGGCGGTCGAGACCACCCTGAGCGAATTCGGTCGCCTGGACATATTGGTCAACAACGCCGGCATCATCAACATCGGCACCCTCGAGGACTACGCGCTCTCGGAATGGCAGCGCATTCTGGACATCAACCTCACCGGCGTGTTCCTGGGCATCCGCTCGGTCGTCAAGCCCATGAAGGACGCCGGCCGGGGTTCCATCATCAACATCTCCTCAATCGAGGGACTCGCCGGCACCATCGCCTGCCACGGCTACACGGCGACCAAGTTCGCCGTTCGCGGCCTGACCAAGTCGGCGGCGCTGGAGCTGGGGCCCAGCGGGATTCGGGTCAACTCGATCCACCCCGGCCTGATCAGGACACCGATGACGGAATGGGTGCCCGAAGACATCTTCCAAACCGCGTTGGGGCGCATCGCGGAACCGCAGGAAGTCTCCAACCTGGTCGTCTACCTGGCCAGCGACGAGTCCAGCTACTCCACCGGCTCGGAATTCGTGGTGGACGGCGGCTGCGTTGCGGGCCTGGGCCACAAGGACTTCTCCGCGGTGGACACCGCCGAACAGCCCGAGTGGGTCACGTAACCGTCAGTACGCGTCGGGATCGCGCTGAACCTCGACCGGCACCGGGTGCTGGTACAGCCGTGCCGCGTTCTCCCAGGTGATCTTGCGGATCACGTCGTCGGGTAGTCCGCCGATCTCCTCGTGGATGGTGCGCTGGGTGTGCGGCCAGGTGGAGTCGCAGTGCGGATAGTCGGCCTCCAGCATGATGTTGTCCACGCCGATACGCTCGTACTGCACGAACGACGACTTGTCCTCCACCGCGCAGAACCAGAAGTTGCGCGCGAAAACCTCTGCGGGCGTGAGTGTCTCACCCAGTGCCTGCCAGGTGCCGTACATCTCGTGGTAGCTGAGCATGTGGTCGAGACGGTCCAGCAGCCCCGCGACCCAGCCGATGCCCCCCTCGGACAGGCAGATCTTCAGGTCGGGGTATCGGCTGGGCAGCCCCGAATAGAGCCAGTCCACCGCCGCGGAGATGGCGTAGGCGAAGAACAGCACGCCCTGCACGTCCGGTGGTGCGTCCGCCGTCGTCGACGGTGACGAGCCCGATGAGCCGATGTGCAGATTGACGACCGTCCCGGTCTCGGCGCACGCCGCCATCATCGGTTCCCAGTGTCCCGAGTGGATGCTGGGGAAGCCGAGCATCGCCGGGTTCTCACTGAAGGTGACCGCGTGAAAACCCCGCTCGGCGTTCTCCCGGATCATCTCCGCGCCCAGCTCGGGGTCCAGCAGCCAGGGCAACTGGCACGGGATGATCCGGCCCGGATACGACCCGGCCCAAACCTCCAGGTGCCAGTCGTTCCACGCCCGTACCGACGCCAGGGCGAGCTCGCGGTCGGTGGTCACCTGCTGTAGGCGTTGCCCGGCGAATCCCGGCAGGAACGACGGGAAGTTCAGCGAAGCGTAGATGCCGTTGAGGTCCATGTCCTTGACCCGTGCATGGATATCCCAAGCGCCCCTGCGCATTTCGTCGAAACGGACGGGTTCGAAACCGTACTCGGACACCGGACGCCCGACCACGGCGTTGAAGCCGACGTTGGGCAGCGCCTGTCCGTCGTACACCCACGTCTGCCCGCCCTCCGGGGTGTCCACCACCCTGGGTCCCCGGTCGGCGAACTTGCGCGGCAGCCGCCCGGTGAAGGTGTCCGGCGGTTCGACGATGTGATCGTCCACCGAGATTACGGTGTAGCGCCGGGCCGCCCTGGGCGGGTCGGGTAACAGGGTGACCGTGCGGTCGGCGCCGGTTTTGGCGGTGGTGAAGTTCAGGTCGGTGGCCAGGTCGTCAATCGACTTCATGCGGGACGGTCTCCTTGGGTGGGCGAGCAGACGCGAAAGCGCCCCATTCGTGCCGAATTGGGGCGCGTTTGCGGCTTCTCGCGGGGGGTACCCCGGGCGGCCCCCCGCGGGCTGTTATCAT